>DATIRX010000569.1:0-6626 GCA_035469225.1 Bryobacteraceae bacterium | reverse complement strand
GAACCCCGGCCCGATGACCGCGAAGAACACGGCGATGTGATAGCGAAATCGTTTCCACACGTTCCGGGGGCTCCATGGCTATTTCTCGCGCAATACCGAAATGATGTCGTCAGCGGTGATGACGCCGGATAGCCTGCGTTGATCGTCCACCACCGGAAGCGCCAGCAGGTTGTACTTATCGAACATCTCCGTCACCCGGTCCACGTCTTCCTGCACCGGAACGTCGATCAGGGTTTCGACCGCGAGGGAGCGCAGCGCGGTGGCGCCGTCATGCAGGAACAGTCTGGCCAGCGGCACCGCCCCCGTCAGGCGCTCCTCGGCGTCCACCAGGAACAGGGTGTTCAGAGTCTCCATCAGCTCTTCATTGCTTTTCAACACCTGGATGGCGTCGGCTACCGTCGCGTTCTCCGTAAGGGCGATGTACTCCGTGTTCATCATTCCGCCGGCGGAATCTTCCTTGAATTCGAGCAGCTCGCGGACTTCTTCCTTGGGCTCATGCTCCATTTCTTCCAGGATTTCGTCGCTGGTCTCCTGTTCCAGCTCGGCCAGCACATCGGCGGCCTCGTCCGGAGCCATCTCTTCCACAATGTCGGCGGCCTTCTCTGTTTCGAGCGATTCCAGAATGCTGGCCTGAATCCCGGGATCGACTTCGGAAAGCGCATCCGCCGCCACTTCGCTGTCGATGTTTTCGAAAATCGCCTCGCGATGTTCCGGCGTCAGGTCTTCCACGATGTCCGCCAGGTCGGCCGGGTGCATGTCTTCCAGCAGCCGGTTGGAGATATTGAGGCGCAGCCGCCTCTGCGGATCCGGCTCCAGAATGTTGCAGAATTCCCAGCGGATCGAATGCGGCGGAATCCGTACTTGCATCCGGCGGATCCAGCGCCGCGGGAGGATGCCCCGCACCAGGCGGCGGAAAATCGCGCGCAGGCCGATGTCGATATCCAGCACCCACAAGACCTCGCCGCCGTTCTCGGGCTGGATTTCAAACGTGACGTCGGTCACGCGCACCACTTTGCGGCCCTGCGCATCGATGATCTGCTGATCCAGAAGGTCGCGGACCACCCGCAGCATGTATTCGTCGGAGTGGTACGGCGTCAGGATCTCATCCCGCAGATGGATGCCGTCTAGCGAGATGGAACGAATCTGATCGTGGCGTACCGTCAGCCAGGCAGCGCCGCTGCCGATCAGATAGCGATCGACACGAACGGGGTCCAGCAAAGGCACGATCGCGGCGTCTTTGACCACACCGAGCGTGCGGCCCTTAAGGTCAAAGACCTTGAGGCCGAGCAGTTCGGTGAAGAACAGCCTTTGATCCACCATAAATGGCCTAAGCCCATACTTTGCTTGGCGCGCCCTTGCGCAACGCGCGCTAGTTTCACTATGCCCGATGCAGCAGCAATGGCGCAAGTATTTTCGCCGGAAATATGCGAGGCTTGAGATCGTGACAGCTCCGCAATCCGTCCCGCAATCCCAGCCTTCCCCGTACACCGGCGCCAGCGCCCTCATCGAGGCCCTGGTCGATGCCGGCATCTCTCACCTGTTCGTGAATCTCGGCAGCGACCATCCCGGCATCGTCGAGGCTCTGGCTAAGGCCCGGGCCACCGGGAAGCCGGTTCCCAAGGTGATCACCTGCCCCAACGAAATGGTCGCGCTGACCTGCGCCCAGGGCTTTGTGCAGATCAGCGGGCGTCCCCAGGCCGTGCTGGTGCACGTCGATTGCGGCACCCAGGCCATGGCCGGCGCCATTCACAACGTCGCCAAATGCCGCGTGCCTGTGCTGATCTTCGCGGGCGCCTCGCCCTATACCCAGGAAGGCGAGCTCACCGGCGGCCGCAACGAGTTCATTCATTGGATCCAGGACGTGCCCGACCAGCGCGGTATCCTGCGCGGCTACATGAAGTATGAAAACGAGCTGCGCACCGGTCGTAACATCAAGCAGATGATCTATCGCGCGCTGCAGATCGCCACCAGCGATCCAAAGGGTCCCGCCTACCTGATGGCCGCGCGCGAGGTGTTCGAGGAACAGATTCCGCCGATCGCCGTGGATCCAGCGCGCTGGCAGCCGATTGCGCCCCAGCCTCTGCCCGAAGCCGGGCTGGCGGAGCTGGTCAACAGTCTCCTGGCTGCCAAACGTCCGCTGGTCGTAACGAGTTATCTGGGGCGCAACCCGGACGCGGTAGCCGAGCTGGCCCGCCTAGCCGATCGCCTGGGCGTAGGCGTGCTCGAATCCGTTCCGGGTTACATGAATTTCCCCTCGGATCACCCCTGCTACGTCGGGCAGCAGGGCAATGAGCACGTCCAGAATCCCGCGCTGGCCGAAGCCGACCTGGTGCTGGTGCTCGATAGCGATGTGCCGTGGATCCCTCTCTTCAACAAGCCCAGCGACAGCGCCAGGATCTGCCACATCGATATCGACCCGCTCAAGGAGCGCACCCCGCTCTGGTACATCCCCGCCGCACAGGTATTCCGCGCCGATTGCGCCACCGCGCTTCGCCAGATCAACGCGCGTCTGGATTCCGGGCGCAAAGGGCCGTATCAGGAGCGTCATAATGCTTGGGTCGCCGAACTGGCCCGGCGCGAACAGCCCCAAGCCGATGTCATTACAGCCGAGTATCTGACCGCCTGCGTTCGCCGCCAGATCGATCGCGATACGGTCATCGTGAACGAAGGCATCACCAACTATTCCGCCATCAGCAACCACATCGGTTGCACCAGGCCGGGAACGCGTTTCACCAGCGGCGCAAGTTCCCTGGGCTGGAACGGCGGGGCATGCGTCGGCATGAAGCTGGCCTGTCCCGAAAAGACCGTGGTGTGCCTCACCGGTGACGGGTCCTACATGTTTTCGATTCCTTCCACGGTGCATTGGATGGCGCGCAAGTATCAGACGCCCTTTCTGACGGTGGTCTACAACAATCGCGGATGGCGCGCGCCCAAGTTCTCGATGCTGGCCGTGCATCCGGACGGCTATGCCAGCAAGGCCCAGGACATCGACGTCGCCTTTGACCCGCCGCCCGATTATTCCGGGATCGCGGCTGCGTCCGGAGGGGCATTCGCCCGCATCGTCAAGAAAGTGGACGAAGTCGAATCCGCCGTCGCCGAGGCGCTCAAAGTGGTGCGCGAAGAGAAGCGCTGCGCCGTTCTCGACGTCTGGCTCGCCCACCTGTAACACCGTTGATCCGGGGGCACCGCAATACTCAGGCAGCCTTCCACCGGCGCATACTCGTCGACAGCCATCCGACCAACGCCACCATCACGATGGTTGCGGCGCCTCCGAACACTACCGACGGCACCGTTCCCATCAGCGCGGCGGCTACCCCCGATTCCACCGCGCCCCATTGATTGGAGGCGGCAATGAACAGTCCGTTGACTGCCGATACCCGTCCCCGCAACGCGTCCGGCGTCCGCGACTGAACCAATGAGATCCGCAGCACCACGCTCACGCTATCGAACGCGCCCGTTAGAAACAGCATGCAGAACGAGATCCAGGCCGACGTGGAAACCGCGAAGCCGATGGTGGCCGCTCCGAAGGCCGCAACCGTCGCCAGCAGAACCATGCCGGCGTTCCGGAAGGCCGGACGGTGCGCGATCCACATGGCGGTCAGGCCCGCGCCCACCGCGGGCGCCGCGCGCAGCCATCCCAGGCCTGTGGCGCCGATATGCAGAATGTCAGCCGCGAAAATCGGAAGCAGGGCCGTCGCGCCCCCGAAGAATACGGCCAGCAAGTCCAGGCTCATGGCGGACAGAATCAGCTTTTCTTTCCACACGAAGCGCACACCCTCGGCAACCGCTTTCAGACCCACTTCAGGACGCTCATGTTCGGCCCGGTCCGGCAGGCGCATCAGCGCGAAACAGATGGCGGAAAGCACGCAGCAGATCGCCAGCGTCAGGTACACCGACTCGCTCCCCCAGATCGCGATTAACCCGCCCGCCAGCGCCGGTCCGCCCACCGTCGCCATCTCGCGCGCCGATCCGCTCCAGGAGATGGCTTGCGTCAAATGTTCGGGAGGAACGGTTTGCGGCAGCATGGCAGACTGCGCCGGCCACTGGAACGCGCGCGCCGCGGCGGTGAGGAACAGGCACGCGTAAATCAGGGCCACGCCGCGGCCCGCTCCAGCGCCTGCCAAAAGGAACGCGACCGCCGCCTGGGCCACCTGCGTAATCAGGGCGGTGCGGCTGCGATTGTAGCGGTCGGCCACGTGCCCGGCCGCGAATGTAAACAGCAGAACGGGAATGATTTGCACCAAACCCACATTGCCCAGCACCACAGCCGAATGCGTGGTCAGATAGAGGTCCCAGCCCACCACCGTCGCGAGCATCTGCTGGCTGAAGTTGGAGAGCGTAACCGCGATCAGTTGGAATCGAAAGGCCCGCGAGGAAAACGCGGCATAAGCAGACACGTTCTTCTAGCGTACAGCGATTCCCGGTGAGGCTGTACTACGAAACGAACCCAACGGCACTCTTAGAGCATCCAACAACCTACGCTACTCTGGAATCAGGACGAATGAGAGCCTTCAAATGGATTGTTGGAGTTGTACTGTTGGCGGGGCTTGCGGCCGGCGGCTATGCCCTCTGGGAACGGCTTTCGCGCGTCGAGACCACCGACGACGCGCAGATCGACGGGGCTATCTATCCCCTGAGCCCTCGCGTGAAGGGCCACGTCAGCCAGGCCAACGTACACGATCAGGCCGCGGTCAAGGCGAATGACGTTCTGGTTCAATTAGATCCGAGTGATTTCGAGGTGGCTCTGGCGAAGGCTCGCGCCGAACTGGCGGATGCCGAAGCGACCCTGGCCAGCGCCCGCAGCGACATTCCAGTGACCTCCGTATCGACTGCCAGCGTCCTCAGCGGAGCCCGTTCTTCGCGTCTGGACGCCACGGCTCAGGTGAGCTGGTCGGAGCAGACCCTGGGCGCGGCTAGAGCGCGCCTGAAGACCGCGGAAGCCAATGTCCGGGTAGCCGAAGCCAATGCCCACAAGGCCGCCCAGGACGTGGAACGCTACAAGCCACTGCTCGCGCGCGACGATATCCCCCGCCAGTTGTACGATCAGGCGGTGGCCAACGCGGAAGCCAGCCGTGCCTCGGTGGACGCCCAGAAGGCGGCTGTCACAGAGGCCCAGCAAAATGTTCTCGCCGCCGAAAAGAACGTCGAGCAGGCCCGCGCCAAAGTGGGCCAAGCCGAAGCCACGGTCGAAGGCGCGATGACCGGGCCGCAGCAGGTGAAATCCTCGGAAGCGCGCGCCCAATCGGCCGCCGCCAAAGTGGCCCAGAAGAGAGCCGAAGTCGAGCAGGCCGAGTTGAATCTCAAATACACCACCATTACAGCCCCGGCCACGGGCATTGTGGCTCGCCGCGCGGTGGAGGTCGGACAGTACGTGGAGCCCGGACAACAGCTGCTGGCAATCGTCGATTTGACCAAAGTCTGGGTGGTGGCCAACTTTAAAGAGACGCAGCTCAAGGACATGAAGGTGGGCCAGCGCGCCGATATTAAGGTGGATGCGAACGGCCGCTCCTACACGGGCCGCGTCGAGAGCATGGCGGGAGCCAGCGGGGCGCGCTTTAGTCTCCTGCCGCCCGAAAACGCGACGGGGAATTACGTGAAGGTGGTTCAGCGAATCCCGGTGATTATCAGCTTGGATCCGGGCCAGAACGATGACCTTAGTTTGCGGCCGGGAATGTCGGTGACTCCCACCGTGCACGTTCATTAACGAACGTTTCCGGCCTCCAAGCAGTCTGGAATGAGTCGATAAAGAGATTTGATTGGACCGCCCCGCGGCTACGGGGTAATCTGCAGTTGTAGCGCAGCGAACGCGTCGCTCGCCCTCGTTAGGAACCGGCACTCCTCGTCGGTGTCACTCCCGTGAAATAGATCGGATTCACCGTTGGACATTCGGAGGAAATGTGTCCCATTACATAGCCATACTTTTTGTTGCCGCAGCCAGCCTGTTCGCCCAATCGGAAGCAGGCATCATTTCGGTGGAGGAATTGCGGAATCCTTTGACCGGGAAGTCACTGAAATTGATTCTCACCGCGCAGCAGCACCTGAGGTCCGGCCAGCGCGAACAGGGCCTGGAAGAGTTGCGGCGGGCCATGAAGGATCCCCGCGTCATGCCCTATGCGATCAGCATCCTGGGCGCGGAGCACATTAAAGCGGGCGATTTCAACGTGGCCGTCAGGGAACTGCAGCAAGCGGTTCGCCTGTTGCCGGGCCGGGCGGAGAATCTCTCGAACCTGGCCTATGCGTTGTACCTGACCGGCCAGATCGAGCCCGGCCTGCGGGAGGCTCGCAAAGCGTTGCAGATGGATCCGGCACGGCCTAAGACACGGCTGGTGCTGGGGATGATCCTGCTGCGGCAGGGATCCCACGATGCCGAAGCGATTGCCTATCTTCAGGCCGCCACCGGGGAAATCCCCAGCGCCCATCTGACACTGGCCGACCATTACGACCGCACGGGCGATGCGCGGGAGGCCGAGAACGAGCGCCGGGCATATTCTATAACCGCCACCAGCCTGCTGGCGGGCTCGAAAGGAAGCCGCTAGGAGACCCCATGTTATGATGACCGCAGGGAGGGCTCTCGACGATGGGTACGGTTGGCGTACAAGAGATGATCGTCATCTTCGTCATAGCCC
>DATIRX010000568.1:0-4362 GCA_035469225.1 Bryobacteraceae bacterium | reverse complement strand
TGGCGAATTCACTGAAGTATCAGAACGGCGCCGCGCCCCGAGTTCACCTGACTGCCAAGCGTGAGGCCTCCGAGTGGATTTTTTCGCTGGCGGACAACGGGCGGGGCATCGACGGGAAGGACGCGGAGACCATTTTCGATCTTTTCGGGCGAGTGGATGCCAGGACCTCGGACGGACGCGGAATCGGACTCGCGATTTGCCGCGCGACCTTGGAGCGCTTCGGCGGGCGGATCTGGCTGGAGTCCACTCCGGGGGAAGGCTCCACGTTCTACTTCGCCCTTCCCGCGGGCGCCGCGCCACTCAACCAAACCGCGGGCGCCTGACACCTCCCCGGCCGCGATCCCCCTAGGCGGGTGCATCGCCGCACAATTCGTGGGAATATTTGCTAAGCAGGAGGGAGTTCCAGCATGCTTCAAAGAGCAGCGTTCCTCATAGCGGCAATGGCCACGTGTGGGCGTTTTGCCCTGGGCCAGGCCGCGGGCCCGGTCCAATGGCAGAACGATCTGGCTCCCATTGGTCCGGCAGACTGGAATTACGAGCTGGCGGCGCACCTGCTGGAGCGGGCCGGATTTGGAGGAACGCCTGAGGAAATTCAAGCGCTGGCGAAGATGACTCCGGCGCAGGCTATCGCCCGGCTGGTTCGTTTCGAAGGAACGGACGTCAGCGGGCTGTTGCCTTTCGAGCATTCCGGAGTTCACGATCCGGGCCTGGAGCCGTTTCCGCCCACACGGCCGGCCGTCACCGACCTGGCCAAAGAGAAGGGCGAAGCACTTGGAATCAAGGTCAAACCCGCCGGAAACCGCCGCCTGCAACCGATCGTCGATGAGTTTTTCTACTGGCTCCGCGCGAGCTCTCTGGAGACCAACCGCGTGTCTTACTGGTGGGCGAACCGGATGCTCACCAGCCCGCGGCCGCTCCAGGAAAAAATGGCGCTGTTCTGGCACGGTCATTTCGCTTCGAATGAAGCCAAGGTTCGCGATTACCGGAAACTCCTCGGCCAACTGGAGCTGTTCCAGCAAAAAGGCACCGGCAATTTCAGAGACCTGACCGTGGCCGTGGCTCAGGACCCGGCCATGCTTTCCTTCCTGGATGCCGGGGTCAATGTCAAAGGAGCCTCCAATGAAAACTTCGCGCGCGAAATCATGGAAATCTTCACCATGGGCGTGGGCCACTATACCGAGAAGGACATTCGCGAAGCGGCCCGCGCGTTCACCGGATGGAACTATGTGGATGTGAAATTCGTGGTGAACAAAGATCAGCACGACGATGGCGAAAAAACCTTTCTGGGGCACACCGGGCGTCTGGACGGCGTCGACGTGATCGACATCATCATGCAGCAGCCGGCTACGGCGGATTATATCGCCGGGAAGATCTACCGTTATTTCGTCCGCCAGGATCTCTCGCCGGAGCTGCAGAAACAACTGGGCGCGGTGCTGCGCGATGGCCACTACGAGATCGCGCCGCTGCTGGAAAAGATATTCCTGTCGCGCGACTTCTACAGTCCCGCATCGGTCGGCACGCAGATCAAGAGCCCGGTACAGCTGGCGGTGGGCACGTACCGAAAACTGGGTCAAAGGTCCATTCCCGGCGTACCGGACTTTAACCTGGCCACGGCGGCGCTGGGGCAACAGCTTTTCTCACCGCCGACCGTGGCGGGCTGGGCCGGCGGCCAGAGCTGGATTACGCCCGGCCTTTTGCTCGAACGCGGCAATCTTGCCCGCGACATTCTGTTTCCCGATATCAGCTTCCTGCCGCCGGATCGTTACACCGGCGGCGGAGAGGTTCGCAGGGTCGCCGAGCGCATCCGGCAAGGCATGGACATCAGCACCGCGACCAAGGACGATGCCAAGACCGGCGACGTCGCGGAATCCAACAAGAATGCGGATCGGGATGAAGAATTCAACACGCGCTACGGCAGTTTCCGGGGATCGCAGCTGGCCATCCAGCGCGTCAAGCCCATCCCGCGCGACACCGCTCAAATCAATCTGTCCCGGATGGTGATGGATGCAAAGCTGCAGAACACTACCCAGGTGGTGGACCATCTGATTCATCGCTTCATGCGCGTTCCGCCGGACGACAGCGCGCGCCAGAAACTGATTGCCTTCCTGAACAAAGACCTGGGTACCGCCGACATCGCCGTGGCCCAAACCTATATGGAGGACTCGCTGCGGCTGGTCCTTCACCTCATCATGAGCCAGCCCGAGTATCAACTGGATTAAGGAGCGCTTCCATGAAGACAAGATTTTCATTCTCCAATGCCACCCGGCGGGATCTCTTGCGCGCCGGTATGTACGGCGTCGGCGTCACGGCTGGAGCGCTGCCTCTGCCGCTGTTCGCACAAGCCGGCGCGACGTTGGCCGCTCAAGGCAAGATCGATGGAAAGATATTGGTGGTGCTGGAGCTGTCCGGGGGCAACGACGGACTCAACACGCTGGTCCCCTATGGAGACGATGCGTACTACAAGCACCGTCCGCACATCGGCATTCCTAAGAAGGAAGTTCGGCCCATCGACGATCACTTCGGATTCAGCGGGGGCATGGCCGGCTTCGAACGGCTATACAAGGACGGGAAGCTGGCCGTCGTCCACGGTTGCGGCTATGAAAATCCTTCGTTCTCGCATTTCACCTCCATGGCGTACTGGCACACCGCGGCGCCCAACAGCGGCGAAGAGTATGGATGGGTCGGCCGGCTGGCGGATTCGCTGGCTCCCAGCGCCCCGCCTAACTTCCTGGTCAACATCGCCGCACGCCAGTCGCTGGCCGTGCGCAGCCGCAAGCATGTTCCGGTGGTGTTCGACGATCCCAACAAGTTCACGCAGGAGAAATTCTACGAGGAACGGGAGATCCTGGGCTCCGCGCCGGCTGCCAAACCGGTGGACAATCCATCCCGCCGATTCCTTCTGGAGACGGCCCAAAGCGCCCAGGACGCGTCAGTGCTGGTCCGGGAGGCCTGGGGGAAGTACCGTTCTCCGGTGGACTACGGGATCACCGGTCTCGATCTGCCCAAGGTCGCGGCGCTGATCGCGGCGGGCATGCCCACGCGCCTGTATTACACGTCCTATCGCAACAATGCTTTCGATACCCACGTCTACCAAAATGACACGCACAAGCGCTTGCTGACGTACGCCTCCGACGCAGTGACGGCATTCCTTTCGGACCTGCAAAGAATCGGACGCGCCGATGACGTGGTTGTGATGATCTTCTCGGAATTCGGACGCCGCGTTCCCGAGAACGTGAACCTGGGCACCGATCACGGTGCCGCCAACCTCATGTTTGTCGCCGGGAAAGGCGTGAAGGGCGGGCAGTATGGGGCGATTCCCAGCCTGACCAAGCTGGACCCGGGCGGCAATCTGATCCACACGACGGATTTCCGGAGAGTGTACGCGACCATGATCGATGGCTGGCTGGGCCTCCACGATACGCGCCAGCTGCTGAATGGCGACTTCCAGCCGTTCGAGCTGTTTCGGAGTTAGAGAATGCGCCGGATACTTCTGCTTTTCGCCGCGTTCGCGACCGGTCTTGCAGCCCAAGGTGTTCAACCTCCGCCGGCTCCCTGGCGAGGCGCGGGGCCGACACCGTGCGTCGGGTCCGATGGCGGGATTCTGCAATGCCCTCCGGCCGCGCGCGTGGTTGCGGTTCGCGCGGGCCGCATGTTTAACAGCAAAACCGGCCAGATGCTGACCAAGCAGGTCATCGTTCTCGCGGGCGAGCGCATCACCGAGGTCGGACCGGAGGCGCAAGTCAAGATTCCGGTTGGCGCGCAAGTGATCGACCTCAGCCAGTCGACGATATTGCCGGGCTTGATCGACGCGCATACCCACATGTTCAATACGCGCGGGCCCAAGGGCACGGCTGAGGCATCCATGCTCATCGCTGTTCAGAATGCCCAGGCGGATCTGCGGGCCGGCTTCACCACAGCGCGCGATATGAGCTCGCACGGCAATGGATACGCCGACATCGCCATGCGCGACGCCATTAAAGAAGGCCGCATCGATGGCCCCAGGTATCAGGTATCCGGCCGCGGGATCGCGTGGGGAGCGACGCCACCTAGTCCGCAAGCCCCTGACAACCCGCTGGCCAGCACCGTGGTTCGCTCGGTGGAGGAAGCGCGCGCCGCCGTGCGCGACCACGTGGAACACGGCGTCGATTGGATCAAGCTGTTCCCCACGGGGGCGTATTCCTTCACACCCACCGGAGAAGCGCGCTATGTGCTCACGTATCCGATGCCGGTTCTGCAAGCCCTGATCGATGAGACGCATCGGCTGGGGAAGAAGGCCGCCTGCCACGTTCTGGGCGGCGAAGGACAGAAGAACGCCATCGTGGCCGGCTGCGACACCATCGAGCACGCCTATGGCCTCGATCA
>DATIRX010000567.1:0-12195 GCA_035469225.1 Bryobacteraceae bacterium | reverse complement strand
AAGATCAACGCGGCGCCCAATGCCAGCAGAATAACGATGGGGATGGAGGGACGCTTCCGTAGCCAAAGCGCGCTGAGGAACGGCAGCGTCGCCGGCAGGGTGAAAAACGCCAGAAGCAGGATTGTCATCGCGACTTCGCTGCCAGAGGAGCTGTGCAGAAGATTGGGGTAACCGCCCGGCACGGCAGCATACCCGGTGCGGTTGGCGCTCGAGTAGTTGGATGCCGTCCATCGGAACGAGTCGAGCATCGCGGGGAGGGATCCCGTGGAGGAAAGCCAGATCACACCGGCTGAGAAGATGACCGCTACGCCGCCTGCGTAGGCCAGAAACAGGCGCCTGGAAATCCGGTAGAAGACCAGGCAGGCACCGAGCGCCGCGGTCGCCAGGGCCACCGGGGGCGTGAACCATGCGGCCAGGCCTGCCGCAATCCCGCCGATAAAACTGAGGACGAAGGAACGCGTGGCCGGCGGGTTCTGCTCCGCTCGATTCTCTATCGCGGTGATGATCAGCGTACCGCCCAGGATGGCCCACGCGCTCGAATCCCAACGGTGGTTGGCGACCACGGCCGTTTCCGCAAGCGTTGCAAACGGGAGATAGACAAGGGCAGCAAACGCCGCTACTGTCGAATTGCTGAGTTTCGACACCCACCAGAACAGGCACGCGGTGATGATCGCGATATCCCACAACACCGGGATTCTGGCGGCCAGAAGGGTAGTGCCGAATACGCGAAAGCTGGCAGCCAGCAGCGCGAAGGTTCCGGGTCCCGAAATCGCGAAAAAATCCCGGTAAGGCATTTGGCCGTGCAGAACGCGGAGCGCGCCGTCCAAATAGATGCCTTCGTCGTTCATGAAGAACACGTAGCGCGATGCTGCCAGCCATGCCAGGTACCCAAAGGTGCACAGGAATACCGCGCTCGCGCGCCGGGCCGGGGACATGTTTATCTATCGGAATTCGGGAGGGGTCCTTTAGAAAGGCTCTAAATGCCTACAAAACGCTGGTTTCCGTGTAGCTTCCGAAAACGTCCTTTAAGGCCCCGCAGATTTCCCCCACGGTCGCATAGGCGCGAACCGCATCCAGGATGAATGGCATGGTGTTCTGGCTGCCTTCCGCCGCACGCCGCAGATTGCCTAACGCTTTGGCGACTTCGCCCGCGCTGCGCCGCCCTTTGATCGCCTTCAGCCTCTCAATTTGCTTCCCTTCGGCCGAGGCATCGATCTGGAGAACGTCAATGGGCACTTCGCTCTCCTCCGTGAATTTGTTCACCCCGACGATCACCTGTTCGCCGCGCTCGATTTCCTTCTGATATTCATAACTGGCTTGCGCGATCTCGCCTTGCGGGAATCCGCGCTCGATGGCCGGAATCATCCCGCCCATTTCATCGATCGTCCGGATGTAGTCCTTCGCGGCAGCCTCGACGTCGAGCGTCAGGCGTTCCAGAAAATAGCTGCCGCCGAACGGATCGGGCTCGACCGTGATGCCGGTCTCGTAGGCAATCACCTGCTGCGTTCGCAGCGCGAGCGTCACGGCATCCTCCGAGGGCAGCGCGTACGCCTCGTCGAGCGAATTGGTGTGCAGCGACTGGCACCCGCCCAATACCGCCGCCAGGGCCTGAATCGCGGTCCTCACAATGTTGTTGTGCGGCTGCTGCCAGGTGAGCGAGCACCCTGCCGTCTGCGCGTGGAAACGCATTTTCCAGCTGCTCTCCGTGCTGGCGTGGAAACGGTCCCGCATCACCTGCGCCCAGATCTTCCGCGCGGCGCGGTACTTGGCGATCTCCTCGAAGAAATCGTTGTGGGCGTTGAAAAAGAAACTCAGCCGCGGCGCGAACGAGTCCACGGGCAGCCCGCGGGCCAGAACATGTTCCACATACTCGATGCCATCGCGCAGCGTGAAGGCCAGCTCCTGCACGGCCGTCGATCCGGCTTCACGGATGTGATAACCGGAAATAGAAATCGGATGGAAGCGCGGCACGCGCTCGGTCGCGAACTGGATGGAATCCGTCACCAGCCGCATGGACGGCCGCGGCGGATAGATGTATTCCTTTTGCGCGATGTACTCCTTCAGGATGTCGTTCTGCAGCGTGCCTGAGAGGCGCGACCATTCGACGCCCTGTTTTTCCGCCACCGCCAGGTACATGGCCCACAGCACGGAAGCGGGCGAATTAATGGTCATGGAAACGGTAACGTCGCCCAGAGGAATGCCTTCGAATAAGGTCTCCATGTCGGCCAGGGAGGAAATCGCCACTCCGCATTTGCCGACCTCGCCCAGCGCCGTCGGATGGTCCGGATCCAGGCCCATCAGCGTCGGCAGATCGAAGGCCACCGACAGGCCGGTCTGCCCCTGTGAGAGTAAGTACCGGAAGCGGGCGTTGGTTTCTTCCGCGGTTGCGAACCCCGCGAACTGGCGCATGGTCCACAGCCGGCCGCGATACATGGACTCGTGGATGCCGCGGGTGTACGGGAACTGGCCCGGCGTTCCGGCGTCCAGTTTCTGGGTGTACACGGGATTGAGCGGCAAGCCGCTGAGGGTTCGGTTCTTCACCGGGCTTTCTTAACGAGCCACGATCTTCGCCAGTCCCGCGTTGCCGGCCGCATCGTAGACCCGAATCACGATGAGGTGCTCGCCGGCGGGGAAATTCTCCAGCCGCAATTGGAACTTCTCGCGCGCTGAATCGGTCACGCCGTCGGACGCTTCCACCGGCGTCCAGGGTCCGGCATCCACCGAATACTCGCAGCGGCGCAACACCGAGCCGTGATCCTCAGCGTCCACGTCGGCTTCAAGTGTCGCCCCACGCCGGCGGGGAGCACTCGCCGTCACCACCGGAGGCGTATTGTCGATCAGCACCGGAGAGCTCACCAGTGCGGACTCGCGCGCCAGCTCCAGCGGATTCGAGAGCCGGTCGCTGGCCGTCACGCGAAAGAAATAGCGGCCATCGGCCAGGGCGTCGCCTTCGAGCGTATAGATGTTATCGGTCATGTCTCCGCGCAGGAGCTTCCACTGCGTTTCCTCCTGGCCGCGAAAATACAGGTTGTAGAGCAACCGGTCGCCATCCGGATCGTCGGCCTGCCAGGCGATCTGCATCTGTGCTCCAGCCGATCGCGAAACCATCTGCGAAGGAGTCCCGGTGGGTGTAGAAACATCGCCCGTATCTGTAACCGTGATCGAAAATGCAGCCGTGCTGGCGGGTGCGCTGGATGCCGATTTCAACGCGCCCACCGGCGCCTGCGAGCTCACGTGAATATTGCGGACCACCGGCGGCGTGTTCTGGGGCAAGTACGCCACGGATACATGGTCAAGCGAAGGCGATGCATTTCCGGCGCCGGCGAACTCGGCGCGCCACTGGATATAGCGCGCGTTCGGACTGGCGATGGCCGCTCGATCCGGGTTGTTGATGGAATCGGACCATTCGCTCCAGGTCGCATCGGGCCGCGCAGTGTTGCCGCTGCGTGTACGAAATGCCAGACCGCGCGACGATGAACCGCCCCAGGCAATGCGTCCCCAGCGCGCGACCGTCCCGGCATCGTGCACCGTCGATTCGAACCAGCCGGTCGAGCCCGGTTCGCTGCCCAGCCGGACGATTTTCGCCAGATTGCCCGTGGCTGCCAGCGTGCCGCCGGGGGTGGACACCAGCCGCGTCGCGTCGCCTTCCCCGGCCTGCGCCACCAGCGCGGCGGTGCGGTCCTGGTCCAGCCGGTAAATCCGGCCCTGCGTGTCCGTCAACAACAGAATCGAGCCACGGTCCAGCGCCAGATCGTAGACGTTTTCTTCCTTGGAACTCCACAGCGTCTCGACGGTGTTGTCCGGATGAATCTTGTACAAAGCCGAGCGTTCGTCGCCATATCCTGAACCCGTTGACGAGTACGAAGCAGTCGATACCGCCGCCGGGGCCGGGGGGGCAATCGGCTTGGGCGCTTCGGGCTTGGGCGGCGCAACTAATCCCGCCTGCTGATCGGTAACCGTGATGGTGGTCGAAACCGTGGGCAGAGCGGTGCTGGTGAGCGTGTTGGTTGCGCTCGAGGCCGCATTCGCCTGGCGAGCCACGCCACCCCCCAGCGCAGCCACGTAGATGCTGCCGTCCGGCGCAGGCACAATCGCGCGGATTTCCGGGAGGCTCGCGTCGTACAGCACGAAGGCCTTCTGCTTCGCCGTGATGCGGTACAGAATTCCGTTGGGCTCGGTGCCCGCCAGCAAATGGCCCTGCGGATCCATCGCCAGCGCGGTCACGTGAACCTGTCCGGTTTCGTAATAGATTTCGCCTTTGCCCGCGCCGGTGACCCGATAGACGCGGCCTTTGTCGCCGGTGGCGACAAACAGATCGCCGTTGGAGGCTGCGCTCAGCGCCCAGATGTAGCGCGCTTCCGGAGCGAAATACTCGGTGACGCTGCCGTTTTCGATACGGTAGACCTTGCCCTCGGGCGATGTGGCGGCATACACGATGCCTTTTGAATCCACCGCCACCGCGAAGATTTCAGGCTGGTCGGCGGTCCACACCAGCGTGCTGCGTCCGGATGGATCCAGCTTGAACAATCGCCCCCGATTGCCGGTGCCCAGGTACAACGAGCCGTCCGGCGCGCGCGCAACACTCCAGATTTCGGCCTGGTCGGAAGTAAACAGCGTATCGAGCTTGGGACCTAGAACCAGGCGCCCGTCGCGCGTGAGCGATAAACCGCTCATCCGCCCGCGCAGGAAATCCGGGTACCCGTTCATCTCCCAGGTGGCGGTGGTCGCACCCCAGGCCGTCACCGCGGCACAATATGCGAGCAGCAGCCGCTTCACTCCCGCACCTCGACCTGGATGGTTTTTGTCCCGGTGACGACATTGCCGCCGGAGGCGACTTCGATTTCGGCCAGCTCCGCACCGCGCACGTTGAGCGAACTTGATCCGCCCGGCTGGGAGCGCCCCAGAATCATGGCGACGGAAGCCGGTGGATCCGGAAGATCGCGGCCCTCCACCGCATAGGACGGGCCCGAGCGCCACACGCGCAGGTATGCGCTGGTGTTCGGACGCAAACCGTTCAGCATGCCGAGAACCTGCGCCGGCGACCGGAACGTCGTGCCATAGGCCGCCTGCAGATCCGCCAGATTCGCGGCCGTGGCGTCTCCCGCGGTCAGGTTCAGCGGACCGGTTTCCGCGCCGATGGGAACCCGGTAGCGGACTTTGCGCGTCGTCTCCACGCCGTTCTCGCCCGAAAGAACCACGGCGATCTCGATCTCTTCGCCGGGACGGACTCGCCGGGGCGCCACCACGTCGGCGATCTGCATCTGCCGGCGCTGGTCCAACGTGCCGATCTCAAGCTTGATGTCCCGGAGCTTCAGAGCATCGAAACCGCTGGTCATGGCATAGCTGAGCGGAGTCGCGATCCCCAGGGAAGCCGACGTGGAAACGCTGACGTCGCCGCTATACACGTTGTCCAGCTTCACTGAGCCGCTGTCGAAGTTGAGTTGCCCTCGCACCGTGTAGCTGGCTGCCCCGATGGTTCGGGCGGTGGAGTCGATGGCCGAAAACACAGCCATCTGCGCCACCAGAGGCGTCAGCACGCGATCCTGGATCATGCCCATGCGATAGGAGTTGGCGCCCATCTTGATTTCGATCGGGATCATGCGGGCGCGCTGCCCCGTCAGGCCGGAGATGGCGCTGTTGCGGTCTTCGGTGATGGTTCCCATCCACTCGCGGGGCTGCGAAATCTTGAACGAACTGGAAAGCGCCGGCAGCAGCGCCAGCACGTCCGACCGCGCGAACGGCAGCTCCGTGCCGCCGGCTGCCAGAAGCCGGTGCCCGAAGGCGTAGATCTTGTTGCCGTCGATCATGGTGACGGTTCCGTCGGCGCCGACGTTCATATCGCCGGACAGGAGCTGCACGGAGATCATGGAGCCGGGTTCCAGTTTTTTCGGATCGCCCAGCGCCTCCGGAAGGCGTCCGCCGCTTGAAACTCCCTGGCGCGGATCCATGCCCAACAGCCGGAGCTGCGGCGCGAAGTGTTCGAGCGTCGCGGCGGTGAACCCGGAAAACGAAACCGGCGTCGCGATCTCTGTGAGCCGGGCCTCGCCACTCAGGAATTGCGCGCGCGGACCGATAGAAGCTCGCTGCTGCTTCGGGTCCTGTTTCGGCTCAGGCTCCACCCGCAGCATTTCTTCAATCGGCCGGATGCCGCAAATGGGCTCCTTGGCCAGTTCGAATCCCAGCGCCACTGCTCCGATCAATTTTCCGCCGATGTAGACCGGCGACCCGCTCATGCCCTGCATCACTCCCGTTTGCGCCAGGGGTCCGCCCGATAGACGGGCGAGGATGATGGATTGCTTGGGCCCGATATTTTCCAGTACGCCCAGGATTTCTACTTGAAATTCCTCTATGCGCGATCCGGAGAAGACCGTACGACCGACGCCATGCTGGCCGGCGCGAATGTCTTTGAGCGGAAAGACGGCGGGGGCCGCTCCGGCCGAGGTCGCCACCAGCAGCGCCGCGAAGAAACCGACGATTCCCGTCTTTGCCGCCATCTTTATCCATTGTAGGCCGTAACGTTTTTGGCGGCCGGAACATCTCCGGAACTTGGCCACCGTAGTAGCATTGAGAGAGTAATTTAAAGAAGGAGGCGCCCAAGATGTGGAATAGGCGCAAAGAAGAAGAACAGCCCGCACCCAAGCCGGTCGCGGCCCAGCCCCCGGCCCAGCCCGCAAGGCCGCAGCCCCCTAAGGAAGGAATTCCGATGTCTACCGTTCCAAATCGCCCTACTGAATCTTTTGATGCACCGCGCGCCGGCAACGCCGTGCTGGGAAAATCGGTGAACGTGAAAGGTCAAATCCTCAGCCGCGAGGATCTGACGATTGACGGGGAAGTGGAAGGCACGGTGGAAATGCAGGAGCACCGCCTGACCATCGGTCCCAACGGGAAGGTCCGGGCCAGCGTGAAGGCCCGCGAGGTGATCGTGCTGGGAACGCTGCACGGCAACGTCGAGACCGGCGACCGGATTGACATCCGCAAGGAAGCCAAGCTGGTAGGCGATATTAAGACCGCGCGCATCGTCATCGAGGACGGCGCGTATTTCAAGGGGAACGTGGACATCATGCGCGCAGAAGTTCCGCGGCCGGCCGCCGCAGCGCCGGTTGCCGCAACACCTCGGCCGGTGGCCGCCGCGCCTACACCGGTATCCGCTCCCAGTCCAGCCCTGGCCGCGGGCGCTGGCGAAATCAAGCGTTAGGTCAGGTTGGAGACCCGCAGCAGCAGCGGTCTGGATCAATTCTGCTCTTTGCTGGTGGAGCGGCCCGGGCTGACTTTCTTGGATCTGGCCGGCGTAAGCCAGAGTACTGTCGCCTTCGTCACGGAACAGGGACATCGCATTTATTCCGACGATTTCCTGTTGCAGATGGACCGCTGCTTCGGCGATGGCGACTTCTATGAGAATCAGGCGGACCCGGAAAAGGTCGCCAGGTTCCTGGACGCTGCTCTGGATTACCCGGCCCAGCATTTCGATGGTGCGCTGGTGTGGGACACGCTCGAGTTCTTGAGCGGTCCCCTGCTTGAAACCGTGGTCGAACGCTTGAGCCACATGCTTCGGCCGGGCGCCTACATGCTGGCGCTGTTTCACTCCGAGGAGCGCGCCGAGACAATCCCCACGTATTCCTACCGGATCACGGATCGCAAGACCATCACGCTGGCTCCTCGCGGACGCCGGCGTCCGGCACAGTACTTCAACAACCGCAGCCTGGAAAAACTATTTCATGATTTCGAATCGGTGAAATTCTTCCTGACGCGCGATCACCTGCGGGAAGTCATCGTCCGGCGGTAGATAGCGGATCGCTTCAGGCGCAGTCCTTTATACTCCATCTAAGGAGTTCGATACTTGTCCTTAGAAGACGATCTGTTCGCGCAGCGCCTCCGCCGTACGGCCGAGATCGAGGCGCTGGGGTTCCGCCCTTACGGCGCGCGATTCGATACCACCCACACGATCCCGCAAATTCTGGCGGACTACGCGGCCAAGACCGCGGAGGAACTGGCGGATAAACCTCACGTGCGGATTGCCGGGCGTATCCAGACCGTCCGCCGCATGGGCAAGGCCGGTTTCATGCACCTGATGCAATCGGGCGAGCGCCTGCAGGTGTACGTCCGCAAGGATGCCGTTCCGGAAGCGGATTATGCGCTGTATGAAGGACTCGACCTGGGCGATATCGTGGGCGTGGACGGCTACCTGTTCCGCACGCGCACCGGCGAACTATCGGTGCATGCCGAGAAGCTGACGTTTCTATCCAAGATCCTGCTGGCGATGCCCGAAAAATGGCACGGCCTGGAGGATGTCGAGATCCGCTACCGGCAGCGCTATCTGGATCTGATCGCCAATCCGGAAACCCAGAAGATTTTCGTCACGCGCGCGAAGATTGTTTCTTCGCTGCGGCGCCAGCTGGAACAGCGTGGATTCGTGGAAGTGGAAACGCCCATGATGCAGACCGTTTACGGCGGCGCAACCGCGCGGCCGTTCGTGACGCATCACAACACGCTTGATCTGGATCTGTACCTGCGCATCGCGCCGGAGTTGTATCTCAAGCGGCTGATTGTCGGCGGCCTGGAGCGCGTCTACGAAATCAACCGGAATTTCCGCAATGAGGGTGTCTCCACGCAGCACAATCCCGAGTTCACGATGCTCGAGTTCTATCAGGCTTACACCGACTATCAAGGGCTGATGGACCTCACCGTGGAGCTTCTGAAGCAGACGGCCATCGATGCCACCGGATCGGCGGTGGTGGAATACCAGGGAACCAAGCTCGATTTCGCCAACATCCGGCGGGTTTCCATGCAGGAAGCCGTGGGCGACACTACCTTGCGGGGGCATGCGCTGGTGGAGGCGTTCGAGCGCAAGGTGGAGCCGACCCTGTTCGAGCCCACCATCATCTACGACTATCCCGTGGAGGTGTCGCCGCTCTCCAAAAACAAGCCCAGCGATCCGGCCTTCGTCGAGCGTTTCGAGATCTACGTGGCGGGCATGGAGATCGGCAACGCCTATACCGAGCTGAACGATCCGCTGGAGCAGTGCAAGCGTTTCGAATATCAGCTTAAGCTCAAGGCCGCGGGAGACGAAGAGGCGCATCAGATGGACGAGGACTATCTGCGCGCCATGTCCTACGGAATGCCGCCCACGGGTGGCGAAGGCATCGGCATCGACCGGCTGACCATGATTCTGACGAATTCAAAATCGATTCGCGACGTAATCCTGTTCCCGCTGCTGAGACCGGAAGGGGAAATCGGAATCGCTCAGAAATTGAAGGAGTCAGGAGTCAGGAGTCAGGAGCCAGAATGAACCCGGCGCGCGCGCCCGCCAAGAGTTTTCGCGATCTGGTGGTGTGGCAGAAAGCGCATCAATTCGTGCTTGGAACCTACCAGTACTCTGCAGGATTTCCCCGGACGGAAGCGTACTGCCTCACTGCTCAATTGCGTCGTGCCGCGATATCGATAGCCGCCAACATCGCGGAAGGATTTCGAAGACGCGGCGACGCCGACAAGGTTCGCATGCTCAATATCGCCCAAGGCTCGATCGAAGAATGCCGGTATTACTTGATCCTGGCGACCGATCTCAACTACGGCGATTGTGACAAACTGGCAATGTTGCTTGAGGAGGTCAGCCGGATTCTGGATGCCTACGCCAAAGCGATTCTGACTCCTGATTCCTGACTCCTGTCTCCTTTCTTATTATGTTCGAACTCTTCGTAGCCCGCCGTTACCTGCGCGCGAAGCGCAAACAGGCAGTCCTCTCCGTCATCACGGCGATCTCGGTGATCGGGGTGGCCGCGGGCGTGATGGCTTTGGTCATCGCGCTGGCGATCAACAACGGGTTCCGCACCACTCTGCAAAACAATCTGCTGGGATTGACCGCGCACGTCTCCATCCAGGAGAAAGAACCCGGCAGCGGAATCGAGGGATGGGAGCAGATCGCTGCTCAGGTCGCGCGATTTCCGCACGTCAGAACCGCATCGCCAGCCTTGTATGAAAGCGGGTATCTCACCGGAACGATAAACAGCGACGGCGTCATTATCAAGGGCATCTCGATCGCCAGCGGCGCTCCCGTACCGGCCGCCCTGGTGCATCTGAAAGCCGGGTCCATCGAAGCGTTGCGCGCGCAAGAGGGCGAACAGTCCGGGATCATTCTCGGTGTTCGCCTGGCTGAAAAACTGGGCGCCGTAGTTGGAAAACCCGTGAAGCTGCTGGTTCCCGAGGCCCACATCACCCCGACCGGCCCGCGGCCCGGACTCGTGACGCTGCGCGTCGCCGGGATCTTCGAATCGGGTTTTAACCAGGCCGACACTTCCATCGGATTTATGGAACTTGCCCAGGTGCAAAAAGCCTTTTCGCTGGGCGACGTGGTCAATAGCATCGAGCTGTATCTGGACGATGTGGATGCTGCGCCCGGGGTGGCCGCCGCCGCGGAGAAGATCATCGGATCGAAGCTGGCCGCCACCACCTGGCAGGAGCAA
The DNA here is from genome assembly GCA_035469225.1 of Bryobacteraceae bacterium. Taxonomy (GTDB): domain Bacteria; phylum Acidobacteriota; class Terriglobia; order Bryobacterales; family Bryobacteraceae; genus Palsa-187. The sequence continues at coordinate 1,738 of DATIRX010000567.1, read as the reverse complement.
AACCGTCAGATCCTGAACGCCTTGAAGATGGAGCGCATCGTCACCGTGATCACCATCGGCCTGATCCAGATCGTGGCAGCGCTGAATATTCTGATCGCCCTGGTAATGATGGTGATGGAGAAGCATCGCGACATTGCGATTCTGATGTCGATGGGCGCCCGCGCGCAGCAGATCCGCAGAATTTTCGTATGGGAAGGCGCGATGATTGGAGCCGTCGGAACGGTCATCGGGATGACCGCCGGCTATACCCTCTGCTATTTCGCCGACAAATACCGCTGGCTGCGCCTGGATGAGCAGGTCTATGCGATTTCGTTTGTGCCCTTCACCACGCGCTGGGTGGATGGCGTGTGGATCGCTGCCGCCGCGATGGCGGTGAGCCTGATCGCTACGTTGTATCCCGCCCGTAGCGCCACCAGGATCGCGCCGGTCGAAGCCCTGCGCTACGAGTAGCGGGTTACACTGGCTTCCATGCCCGAACTCGTCGCCCAACCCCACCTGATCCCGGTCCCGGGAAACAAGATCATCGAGGAATTCATCGGCCGGGTCAACACCCGCGAGTCCCAGGCCAGCATCGCCCGCATGCGCAGCCCGGCGGGCTGGTCCGAGCCCGGCCAGACCCCCGAATTCGATGAGTTCACGGTGGTACTAAACGGCGTGATGCGCGTCGAACATCGAGGAGGAGTGATGGAAGTTGGGGCCGGTCAGGCGGTGGTCGCCCGGAAAGGCGAATGGGTGCGTTACAGCACCCCGCAAGGCGCCGAATACGTGGCCATCTGCATTCCGGCGTTCTCCCCGGACACGGTCCATCGGGACGCCTGAAAGCCCTTGCGGCTGAATAACATCCCCAGAGGGCAGGATTGACAGTTTGGGCTCCGTCCCTCTATGATATGGAGGGTTTAGACAACCATCTCCGCTCGTCCTGAGTACTCATTATGATCAAAGTCCAAGGGCTTACCAAGCGATATGCCCGCAACGTCGCGGTCGACCATCTGTCGTTTGAAGTCGAAAAAGGCCAGATCGTCGGCTTTCTGGGTCCCAACGGGGCCGGAAAAACGACCACCATGCGCATGCTGACCTGCTTCATGCCGCCCACCGAGGGCACGGCGGAGGTGGCCGGGTTCGATGTACGGGAGCATCCCATGGAGGTCAAGCGGCGCATCGGTTATCTGCCGGAAACGCCGCCGGTCTATCCCGAAATGGAGGTCATCGAGTACCTCAATTTCGTGGGACGTATCAAAGGCGTGCCCAAGGCCAGTCTAAGCAGCCGGATCGATGAGGTGATGCAGAAGACCGCCATCGCTGATGTCCGCTACAAGGAAATCGGCAAGCTCTCCAAAGGCTACCGGCAGCGCGTCGGCCTGGCCCAAGCCATTGTGCATAATCCCGACGTCCTGATTCTGGACGAACCCACCTCGGGTCTCGATCCGCACCAGATCATCGAAACTCGCGATCTGATCAAGGGGCTGGCCGGAGATCATACGATTATTCTTTCCACCCATATCCTGCCGGAAGTCGAGGCGACCTGCCAGCGCGTCATGATCATCAACAAGGGCAAGCTGGTGGCTACCGACACCATGGAGAACTTGAGCAGCCGCCTGCATGGCGCCGAAACCGTGGCGGTGGAAGTTTTGTCCCGCGACGGAACATCTTCACCCGAATGGGTACGGAGCGTCCACGAGAAACTGGAGAAGGTGCCCGGAGTCAGCCGCGTGATCGCGAAAGACTCCCGCGACAGCCG
>DATIRX010000566.1:0-7529 GCA_035469225.1 Bryobacteraceae bacterium | reverse complement strand
GTTATTGTCGGGCGTCTTCTCGGCGGTTATGTCACCGGTTTTGTCCGAAGTCTTGCCCGGGATCTTGTCGGAGGCCTTCTCTTAGGCCTGCCAGTAGTCCAGCGAATACAGGATGGGAACGCGGGTAGGCCGGTAGTCCAGCGTAAACGGGCGGTTGGTTCTGAGCGCCAGCTCCAGATCGGCCAGAGGGAATCCCGAATCGGTGGTGAGGAACGCCCGCGACGCGTTCACGGTTTCCAGCACCAGGTCGGATCCGCACCCGCCGCGCATGCGGAATCCGATCACGCGCAGGAGATCGGCCGTGGCGGGGGACTCGCACATATCGATGCGCAGGGTCTTGCTTGGTCCAGCAAGTCGTTCAAGTTCACGGGCTTGCGAGAGATAGCGAATCACTAACTTGAGATATTCGGTCTGCTCCAGCGCCTCGTTGGCCGAGGTCGCCCGGTAGCCGTTGGTGAGGATGTTGCGGGATAAGGCCGGCAGCAAATCCTCCGGATTCAGACTCGGCGAGAGCGCAGCCATCCTGGCAAAGGAGCGCAGAGGTCCCGGTATTTCGATGTAATTCGGGGGAGCGGTGGTTCGCACCGGCGGAAGCGCCAGATTCTTGCCCCCGGCATCCGAGTAATCCTGCAGATAGCGCGCCGACGCTTCGCGGTTGCCGGCGAGAAGTTCCAGTACGGCCAGGCGTTGCGCCACCGCGGCACGCTGTTCGGGCGGGGCGTTGGTCCGCTGGAGTGCCTGGGCCAGGCGGCCGTAGGCTTCCCGAGCCGCAGGATCGTGATGGCGATCCAGGAATTCGGCATAGGCCCGCAGAGGAATCGGATCGTTGGAAGCGGCGGTTGCGGCCTGCCGCAGGCGCCGTACTGCCTGTTCCGCGTCGCCGCTGCTTTCCAGCCGCCAGGCCTCGGCAGCCAGATCCTGGCCGGCTGCCCCAGCGGCCCAGGAAACCAGGGCCAGGGCTAACCATCGGCTGCGCTTCGAACGGTTCGTCCAGAGCAACATCGCTCGCTCTCCTTCAACCCCCCGAGACTGCTGGGTAGGATTCTAACACTCCTGCCGCTGCCGAGGGTTAACTTGTCGCCTATTAGACTCCCCGAAGTACTGGAACAGAACTTAAAAATTGGCAGGAACCAATGTTGATAGAATGAATCTAACGAAGTAAGTATGATCGTAAAGATTCGCTTTCCAGAGGGTCGCCGGCGTCAGTCCCAGGGTCAAGCAAGGGACAATCATCGGGAACTTGCTGCCGCAGCCGGCGCGCTGCTGATTCCGGCTTCTTTGATGGCTTATTCTCTGGGGTTCTGGCGGCTGGCTTCCGACATGGGCCTGGCGGGCCAGTTCGATATCACCGGAGCGTTTTCGCACTGGCAATTGTGGATCGGCCTGGGTGTGCTTTTGCACGCCGGCGCGATCACCCTCAATCGCTACAGCCGCGGCGAGGAACTGGAAATGCCTCGAGTCTTGACGGCACTACCCGGCCGACGGGAGACCGTGGAAGACGAGTTGGAACATCAGGGATCTCTCAGATCTTAAGGTCGCGGATTTCCCGGTCCGTTAACGTTCTGTACTTTCCGATCTGTAAATCCCCGATTTCAATCTTGCCGATTTTCGTCCGCACCAGTTTCAGCACCTTCGCGCCCAGCGTTTCCACCATGCGCCGTACCTGGCGGTTGCGGCCTTCGGTGAGAGTGATCTCGAAAAACGTATAGCGCTCCGAATCGCGGATGCGCTTCACCTCGGCCGGACGTGTGGGGCCGTCACTGAGCACCACGCCGCTGCGCAGTTGGTCGAGCTGATCGTCGGTCAACGGCAGCGAAGACTTCACCAGATACGTCTTCGGCACGTGCGATTCCGGGCTGGTGATGCGATCCGCGAAGGCCCCATCGTTGGTGAAGATCAGCAGCCCGCTCGAATCCAGATCCAGCCGGCCGGCGGAGAAAACTTTGTCCGGGACGTTTTTGAGCAGATCGTACACAGTCGGCCGGTTATCCGGATCCTTATACGTGGTGACGTAGCCCTTGGGCTTATACAGCAGCAGGTAGATCTTTCGCGCGGCTCGCATCGGACGGCCGTCCAGAGTGACCTTCTGATGCTCGGGATCCACCCAGGCATCGGGCGTCTGGATCTTCCTGCCGTCCACGGCCACGCGGCCCTCGGCGATCCATTGCCGGGCTTCCTTGCGCGAGCCCAATCCGGCCTGCGACAAAACGCGATCGAGAGTCTTCTTGCGGGGTGTGCCGGGCAATCCTTATGATCATACGAGTGCTTGAGTGCGTGCCGAACTTTTCGGAGGGCCGCGATTCCGCCGTCGTGCGTGCGATTGCCGAGGCCATCGGGCAGGTTCCCGGCGTCCTGCTGCTGGGAGCGGAGTCCGATACCGATCACAACCGCAGCGTGATGACGTTCGCAGGCCCGGCGGATGCGGTGATCGAAGGCGCGGTGCGTGGGGCGGGGAAAGCGGCCGAGCTGATCGATCTTTCTGCGCACGCCGGCGTCCATCCCCGCGTAGGTGCGGCGGACGTCATTCCGTTTGTGCCGCTCGAGGGGTCCAGCATGGAGGACGCCGTCATCGCGGCACATCGTGCGGGTCAGGCGATCTGGCAGCGTCACGGCATTCCTGTCTACTTCTATGAGCAGTCGGCGCGCAGTCCCCAGCGCCGCCGTCTCGAAAAGGTCCGTAAGCGGGAATTCGACGGCGCACCGCCGGATCTCGGCAATCTTGCCGCGCATCCCACCGCAGGAGCCTCCATGGTTGGAGCCCGCGGATTTCTGATCGCCTATAACGTCCAGCTAAAGACGCGCGATGCAGGCATCGCCCAGACCATCGCCCGGCAAATCCGCGAGTCCTCCGGCGGGTTCCGTTACGTGAAGGCCATGGGCTTGTACCTGCCCTCGCGCGATTGCGCCCAGGTGTCCATGAACCTGACCAATTTCGCCGAGACGCCGCTCCATCTGGTTTACGAAATGATTGCCGCTGTTGCGCGAGAGCTCGGCACAGAAGCGGTCTGCGGCGAGATCATTGGTTTTATCCCCCGCCGCGCCTATGAGATGGCTCCCGAATTTTTCCGCAAAGCCGAAAACTTCACCGAATCGAGGATTTTGGAGATCAGAATCGCGGAGTTGTTACCATAAAAGCAGTTGCTAGTAACCATTGAACCGAAGACACCGCGACCTGCGTGGTTGCGGGCGCCCGCGCCTGTCGGCGACAACTATAGCCAGCTGAAGGAACTGGTCGAGTCGCTCCAGCTTCACACCGTGTGCGAGAGCGCGGCCTGCCCCAATATCGGCGATTGCTGGAACCGGCGCACGGCTACGTTCATGATCCTGGGCAACGTCTGCACCCGCCGCTGCGGATTCTGCGCCGTGCTGAAGGGAGCTCCGCTGCCGGTGGATTACGACGAGCCCCGCCGGGTGGCCGAGGCGTGCGCGGCTCTGGGATTGAAGTTCGCCGTCATCACCAGCGTGAATCGCGACGACCGCAAGGACGGCGGCGCCGAGCTCTTCGCGCTGACCATCCGCGCCATTCGCGACCGGATCAAGGGTTGCGGGGTCGAGGTGCTGGTTCCCGATTTTCAGGGCTCGCACGCGGCCATGGATGTGGTGCTCGACGCCGCGCCCGATATTCTCAATCACAACACGGAGACCGTGCCGCGCCTGTATCGCCAGGTCAGGCTGGGCGCCCGTTACGAGCGTTCGCTCGACATGCTGGCTTACGTGAAAACCGCCGCGCCGCTCACGCCCACGAAATCCGGCCTGATGCTGGGGCTGGGAGAAACCCTGGACGAAGTTGCCGCTGTCATGCGCGACCTGCGTGCCGCGAACGTCGACATCCTCACGCTCGGGCAGTACCTGCGCCCTTCCGCCAAGCACTTGCCGATCATCCGTTACGTGCCTGTGGAGGAATTCGCCGAGCTGAAACGCCTGGGCTACGAAATGGGTTTCCGCCACGTGGAAAGCGGTCCTCTGGTCCGGAGTTCCTTCCACGCCGCCGACGCCATCCAGTAGGAACTTTTCCCGGCCGATTACGTATCGATAAGCAGGATGATCACTTTCGTGCTGTGGTGCATCTTGTTCGTGCTGTGCTGGCCTCTGGCGTTGGTGGCGCTCGTCCTGTACCCGATCGTCTGGCTGATCCTGCTGCCGTTCCGCATCGTCGGGATCGCCGTGGGCGCCGTTCTGGAACTGGTATGGGCGATCGTGACTCTGCCGTTCACGATTATCCGTAAGCTCGCCTAGCGGAACAGCCGCGGCGCGTAGTCCACCAGATAATCGCGCCAGTTCCACCACACGTGGGCGCCTTCGGTTTCGGTGAAGAGGTGCTTGATCTGGTGCTGGTCGAGCAGCTTGTGGAAGCTGACGTTCGATGTGTACAGCGTGTCTTCCTTGCCGATATAAATGTTGAAGACCTTCAGCTTCTTGTTCGCGGCAGCCGGGTCATTCAGGAGACTCCTGAAATCCTGATCGGCGTTGGCATTCATGATCACCGGGCTGAAGGCGCCTACGTAGTGAAACAGATCCAGATGGTTCAAGCCGATGATCAGCGTCTGGTTGCCGCCCATCGAAAGCCCCGCGATGGCGCGATTGTCCGCACCCGGAGTAATCCGGTAGTTCTTCTCGGCGAAGTCGATCACATCCGGAACCACGTCGTTGGGGAACGTGAGATTCTTCTGGTCTTCGGGCACCACCACGGGAGCCGGTCCAAAGGTAGTCGACTGCCCCGCGCGCCCGTACGGCATCACGATGATCATCGGCTTGGCCCGGCCTTCGGCGATCAGGTTGTCGAGAATCAAATTCGCCCGGCCCGCCGTGACCCAGCTCGATTCGCTCCCGCCTGCTCCGTGCATCAGGTAGAGCGCCGGATAACGCGCCGTGGATGTTTCGTACCCCGGCGGCGTGTAGATGTAGATGTTACGCGTCGCGTTCATGGTCTTCGAAACATACGTGTGGATGTGGATGTTGCCATGCGGAACCGGCTGCAGCGACCACGGCGACGGCTTGTCGCCCTTCACTTCGAGCAGCGATTGCCCATTGGCGCGGTCATTCGTGCCGAACATGGGGTTGGACGGGTCCGTGGTCGCGATGCCGTCGATGGTGAACTTGTAGTTATACAGGGCCGGGCGCAGGGGGCCCACGGTGAGGCTCCACACGCCGTCCGGCCCCTTCGTCATCGCCTGTGCGCCGGTGGCGAAATCGCCCGCGACCGTGACGGTGGAGACTTCGGGCGCACGCAGCCTGAAAGTGACTCTTCGATCGGCGCTGACTTCGTAGCCTGGCACTGCCGGAGCGGGGCGTCCTCCGCCTTTCGCAGCCCCTTTACCCGGCGTCTGGGCGAGCGCCAGGGAACTCAGGACCACGGACAGGGCCAGGAGCCTCCGCACGGTCATTTGCCTTTGCCTTTTCCTTTTCCGTTGGTCACCGGGCTCTTCAAGTACGCCTGCGACGCGGCTTCGTCCTTCAGCGGAAGCACCTTGTCCGGATCGATCCGCACCATCACGTAGCGGATGTGGTCGTCGATTTTGGTGAACCAGTGGCCTGTGCCGGCGGGAATCACGATCACATCGCCAGCCTTGAGCTGATGGGTCACGCCGTTGCGGATCGTGGAGCCGCCGTTGCCCGGACCATTGAACTCGCGGACCGTCTGCAGATCGGCCGGCCGGCGCTTCATGTCGGCGATATCGGGACCGGTGACCAGCGTCGCCGATCCATCGATCACGTGGTAGACCTCACTCACCAGGTCGTGCTCGGCCACCGAATCATTCGCGGGTTTGTCGAGCTTGCCGCGATACACCACCCCGATTCCGATGTTGGCCTTCCCGATGCTCACCGCGCGCGTCTGCTGATCCGTCAGGCCGTTGTCCTGCGCGCGTTTCAGGTAGTTCTGGATCTCTTCGTTGCTCACGTAGGTGGCCGAGCACTTATTGCAGGTGGGCTGCTGCGCCGACAGAACGAACAGAGCGACCACCGCTCCTAACAATACTTTCCTGACCATATATGCTCTCCTCTACTTCTTGGGCCACACCACGCCCTGATATTCTTTCGTCACCGCCGCCAGTCCCTTGTATACGAACTTCTGCACCCTCTGGCCGCGATAGGTTTCCGTCGTATAGATGTTGCCCTTGGAATCCGTCGCGATGCTGTGCACCCCGTAGAATTCTCCAGGCTGCCGGCCGCCCTCGCCGAAGCTGGTCAGCACCGCCAGCGACTGCCGGTCGAGGATATGCACCAGATCGTTCTCGCCGTCGGCCAGGTAAATGTACTTCTGCTCCGCGTCTTTTGAAAACGAGATGTCCCACACCGAGCCCGACCCCAGCGTGGCTTTTTCGATGAACGATTCCTTGACGAAGGTCCCGTCCGGTTTGAACACTTGAATGCGATCGTTGACGCGGTCGCACACATACAGCAGGCGATCCACGGAAATCTCCGCGCAATGCACGGGATTGCGGAACTGTTGCGCCGGCGGAGCATCCGGTTTGTAGGGGCCCTGATCCACGTCGCTCGGCATCTTGCCGTAGGCGCCCCAGTGGCGCTTGTATTTCCCTGTCTCGGCGTCGAACACGATCACGCGATGGTTGCCGTACCCGTCGGCCACGAACAATTCATTGGTCTGCGGATCGATAAACAATTTCGCGGGCAGGCGCAGGTTCTCAATATCGTTGCTCCCCTTGCTCTTGCCCGGCTTGCCGATCTGCATCAGGAACTTTCCTGCCTTGGTGAACTTCAGAACCATATTGTCGTTGAACGGCTGCACGCCGCCCACCTGGCCTTCGTTCGCCGTGGCCAGCTGTCCGCCGCCGCGCCCGTTGCCGCCGATCCATACGTTGCCTTTGTAATCCACCGTGATGCCGTGGTTGGAATCCGGCCAGTCATAGCCCTGGCCTTTGCCGCCCCACGAATTGACCAGATTTCCGGCGGGATCGAATTCGAGAACCGGCGGCGCGGGCGCACAGCACCGGGCGGTCTTCGGATTCGTGGTGGCGTGCAGCTCGTTCGGCTCGAGCGACCCGGCGCGGTGGATGATCCACACGTGATCCTGCGCATCCACCGAGACGCCGATGGTCTGCCCGAGGATCCAGTGGTTGGGCAGAGGCTTGGGCCACATCGGATCCACTTCGAATCGCGGCGCCATGACCGAGGCGCCCTGGGCCTTCTTGGCCAGAACTTCAGAACCGATCCACAAGCCGCCCAGTGTTCCCAGGAACGCGGCGCCAACGTAGAGATTGCGTTTCATGTTTGTTTCCCCAATCGCGATCCAGTATATAGCAACGGAGCGGGGCTTGACTCTATCGATGCCCGGGCGGATGATTCCTGCGGGAGGTCATCCATGCATCCAGCCCCCGCACTTCAAGAATACGCAGCCCGGTTCGATGAGCCGGTCCGCGCCCTGCTTCGCACCAAAGCCCGCGTGATCTGGTCCATCGGCCCGGAAGAGACCGTTTTCCGGGCCATCGAGATCATGTCGGAAAAACAGGTCGGCTGCCTGGTCGTGTTGATTGGAGGGCAGCTCGCGGGCATTGTTTCCGAGCGGGACT
>DATIRX010000565.1:0-7229 GCA_035469225.1 Bryobacteraceae bacterium | reverse complement strand
ATCTTGTGCCCGCTGATCGAGTACAGAGAGACGCCCAGCGCGGCGACGTTCACCGGAATCTTTCCCGCCGCCTGGACGCCGTCAGAATGGAGAGCGACGCCGGCTTCGGCGGCGATGCGAGCGATCTCCTGAATCGGCTGAACGGTGCCCACCTCGTTGTTGGCATGCATCACGCTGATGACTTTGGTGTCGGGACGCAAGGCGGCCCTCACAGCCTCGGGATCGATCATCGCGCGCCAGTTCACCGGAACCAGCGTGTGATCCAGTTGCGCAGCCGAAGCCAGCACGGCCGGATGCTCGAAGGTGGTTGTAACCACGTGGCCTCCCGCGGAGCCTCCCAGGATCGCCAGATTGTCGGCTTCGGTCCCGCCGCTCGTAAATACGATCTCCTGCGGCTCGGCTCCCAAAGCCTCGGCCACCTGCGTGCGCGCGGCATCCAGTTTTTGACGCGCAGCCTGCCCAAAATGATGAATACTGGACGCGTTGCCGTACACTTCGGTCATCAGAGGAAGCATGGCTTCCAGCACCTCCGGCGAAACCGGAGTGGTGGCGTTGTGATCGAAGTAGAATCGCTGCACGGCTTAACTACAATCTTAGCCCGCCGCGTTAAAGAACTCCCGCGCCGCCGCCACCGTGGCCCGAATGTCCTCTGGACTGTGCGCCGCCGATACGAACCCCGCCTCAAATTGCGAGGGAGCGATGTACACGCCGTGTTCCAGCAGGAAATGAAAGAACTTTGCGAATCGCGCGGTGTCGCACTTCCTGGCCGATTCCCAATCGGTCACCGGACCCGGCGAGAAAAAGAACGTAAACATGGACCCGACGCGGTTCACCGTGACGCCCGGCGGCGTCCACGCGGTCAGTTCCGCGGCGCGTGCTTCCAGCGTGTTGTAGGTTTCAGGATGGGCCACCAGATACCGCAGCGTCGCGAGCCCGGCGGCTACCGCCAGCGGATTCCCCGATAAGGTCCCGGCCTGATACACCGGCCCCAGCGGAGCCACCTTCCTCATGATCTCCGCACGCCCGCCATAGGCTGCCAGGGGCAATCCGCCGCCGATAATCTTGCCGATGGTGGTGAGATCCGGGTGGATGCCGTAGAGTTGTTGCGCCCCGCCGAGAGCGACCCGGAACCCCGTCATCACTTCATCGAAGATCAGCAGCGAACCGTGTCTGGACGTCAGCTCGCGCAAGGCCCCCAGGAATCCGTGCGCCGGCGGGACGCACCCCATGTTTCCGACAATCGGCTCGACAATCACCGCGGCGATTTGCGAGCCCCGCTCCCTGAACGCCTTCTCCACCGCGGCGATCGAATTGAACGGCAGCGAAATGGTCGTTTCCGCGAACGCTTGGGGAACGCCGGCGGAATCGGCGATCCCCAGTGTCGCCATGCCCGAGCCGCCTTTGACCAGCAGCGAATCCACGTGCCCGTGGTAGCAGCCTTCGAACTTGATGACCAGATCGCGCCCGGTGAATCCGCGGGCCAGCCGCAGAGCGCTCATGGTGGCTTCGGTGCCGGAGTTCACCAGTCGGACCATTTCCATGGAGGGAACGGCTTGCGCAATCAGCTCGGCCAGCTCCACTTCACGCTCGGTGGGCGCTCCGAAGCTGGTGCCGACTTCCAGCACTTGGCGCAAGGCGTCGATCACCGGCTGCGGCCTGTGGCCCAGCAGCAGCGGCCCCCAGGAACCCACGTAGTCGATGTAGGAATTCCCGTCGGTGTCGAAAATGCGCGAGCCCTGGCCGCGTTCGATGAAGCGCGGGGTTCCGCCCACGCCGCGAAACGCACGGACGGGAGAATTGACGCCGCCCGGGATCACCGCTTGGGCGCGCTCGAACCAGGCTTGCGATCGGTCAGATTTCACGGCGCCTTGACTCTAGGGAGTGACGCGCGATTGACCCGGAATCACGTGGTCCAGGAAAAACTGCATGAACACTTCCTGCAGCGTGCCGTTCAGGTTCTTCATCAGGCGCTCCCGGAGGCTCAGATACGGCTGCGTGCCCGCGAACAGGTCCTGCATCAACTCGCGAAAGCGCGGGCTGCGCTGCATGAAATGCACCATCCGCTGCGGAACGCTGCGGAACATAAACCGGCCGGTGAACACTCGCCGCGCCAGCGTCGCTGCGAACTCCAGGTCATGCGAGAACTCGCGCGCCAGGGCCGCCCGGTAGGCCATGGCCTTGTCCGCCATATCGTGCACGTCATTCAGAAGCACCTGGCTGGCCAGGTCGCCCGAACGGATGGCGTAATACAAACCTTCGCCGGTGATCGGATCCACCAGGCCGCCGGCGTCGCCCACGGCCATCCAACCTTGGCCCGAAACGCGATTGCGGTGCCAGCTGCGTGTCTCAAGCGAGGGAAGTGCATGGCTGTAGAACACGGCGTCTTTGCGCGAAATACCCTGCTGGTCCATGTAGCGTTCCAGGCGCGCGCGCATGGCCTGGGCCGGTTCGCCCTTCCCGCCGATGCCTACCGAAAGGTGCCCGCAGCGAGGAAATACCCAGATGTAGCCTTCGAAATTGGGCAGAAACTGGATGTCGATACGCTCGCGCGCGCCGGGAACGAAATAGCCCGCCGTGCTCATGGTGTCGCCGGCAGCGAGCTGGGTCCCCACCTCGCGCAAGGGATTCCTGGCGCCCGTGGCGACGATCAGAAAGTCGGCTTCGGCCGTGCCGTGGCGTGTGCGCAATCGCCAGCCGTTATCGCGCTGCTCGATTCCCATGACGCGGGTCTGTTCCAGGGCCGCGCCCGCGCGTTCCGCGCGCTCCAGCAGCATGCGATTCAGGTCCAGGCGGGAATAAATGAGCATGGGCTGGGTGAGCGTCATCTTGGCTTCACCGGCGCCCGTGGCGTTCACCACCGTCTCACGGATCAGCTTCTTGGGCGTGTCGTTATCCAGCAGATAGGAATACTGATCGTACGCCTTGAAGGTGATTCCGCCGCCGCAGGGTTTTTCCCACGCGAGCTTTTCGTCGAACACCATGGTGTTCAGGCCGGCGCGAGCCAGACGTTCCGCGGCCGAGGCTCCCGCCGGGCCGCCCCCCAGAACTGCGACCGTCTTCATTGTTTCGGACTCGGAGGCAGAGTGGACGGATGACCGGGCGGCAACGGGACGCTCGGGCCGCCGTCAGGCAGAGGCACCGCATGTCCGCCGCCGTTATCCTGCTTGGGTTGCACCACCCACTTGTCGGCCTTCCGGTCGAGCGTGTAGTTGAGCTGCATACCCGCGTCGCTGTTCTTGACTTTGAACGCCACGGTGGCTCGGGCCGTATCGCGCTCGAAGGTCATGGCCACCACATCCACGTCCATGGTGGACATATCCAGCCCGGTCTGTGCCTGGCGCGAGCCCAGATACTCGATCACAGCCTGCCGGATCGCTTCTTTGTTCTCGATGTTTTTTCGTGCGCACGCGGCCAGGACGAGCATTCCTGCCACCAGCACTATTCGTTTCACTCCACCGATTATACATGCCCGCCGCAATTCCCCGCGCGCTCTCACGGTTGCCGTATCATAGTGCGTTATGACCATTCGAGTCCCCGTAACGGGCGGTGAAATGTCCGCCTACATGGCCCTGCCTAAGAAGGCCAAGGGTGCCGGCATCGTCGTTCTGCAGGAGATTTTCGGCGTCAATGAGAGCATGCGCAAGGTCTGCGACTTTCTGGCGTCCCGTCAATTCACCGCCATCTGCCCCGATCTGTTCTGGCGCGCCGAGCCCGGCGTCGAGCTGAAGGAATCCGAATTCGAGCGCGGCCGTGCGCTGCGCGGCAAGATGAATGACGACCAGGTGACCGACGACATCGCCTCCGCCATGGATTTTCTCCGTAAGCATCCCGCCTGTGATGGCGGCGTCGGCGTGGTGGGCTATTGCTGGGGAGGCTTTCTGGCTTATCTGACTGCGGTCCGGCACAAACCGGATGCCGCGGTGGGGTATTACGGGGTCGGAATCGATCAGCGGCTGGATCTGGCCAAGAATCTATCCTGCCCTCTGCTGCTGCATTACGCCGAGCTCGACCAGTACGCTTCGCCGGAAGTTGCTGCCAAGGTGCGCGCGACGTATCAGGGCGACCGCCGCGTGACCATCTACGAATATCCCAAGGTGGGGCATGCGTTCGCGCGTCCCGGCGGAGGCCACTTCGATGCCAGGGCCGCCGATCTGGCGGATATGCGCACGCTGTCCTTCCTGGTGGAGAAGATCATCGGCCGCAACAAGACGGGGATGATCTAGCAGCGAAAAAGGGGTCTGTCCCCTTTTTCGGCATTATTGAAGCAGCTTCGCGATTTTGTCCGGATCGTTCGGCACTACCACCGGCTGGTTTCCGAACGTCGGCTGGATTTTGACCCCGCCGGGCGCTTCCAGCTGACCGGTGTGGTAGCGATAGATGTAGTCGGAGTCCTTCAACACACTTCCGGTCAGCACCGCAACGACATTCTCGACGCGATCGATCGTTCCGCGCGCCGTAAGCTTGCGGATTCCCGCCAGCGTCGCCGCCGACGCCGGTTCGCAGCCGATTCCGCACAGACCGATCTGCGCCTTGGCGTCGGCGATCTCCTGTTCGGAGACCTTTTCGACCACGCCGCCGGAGTTGCGCACTTCATGCAGCGCTTTGGGCCAGGACACCGGATCGCCGATGCGGATGGCGGTCGCCAGCGTTTCCGGTTTCGTCACCGGGCACAATTCGCCGCTTCCGCGCTGCCACAGTTCGTAAAACGGCGCCGATCCTTCGGCTTGAATCACCGCCAGCTTCGGCAGCCGGTCGATGAGCCCGGCATCCTTGGCCTCGCGCAAAGCCTTGCCGAAGGCGGAGGTGTTACCCAAATTGCCGCCCGGCAGGACCACCCAATCCGGCACGCGCCAGTCGAGCTGGTCGAGCATCTCGAACATGATGCTCTTTTGTCCTTCGATGCGGAACGGATTCATCGAATTCAGCAGATAGATTCCCAGCCGTTCCGCCAGCACGCGCACCAGTGCCAGAATCTGGTCGAAGTTGGCCTCCACCTGCAAGGTCTTGGCGCCGTATTCCAGAGCCTGTGACAGCTTCCCGAACGAAATATTGCCATGCGGCAAAAAGATCAGGCCTTCCAGGCCGGCGGCCGCGGCGTACGCCGCCATGGACGCGGAGGTGTTGCCCGTCGAAACGCATGCCACCCGTTTCATTCCCAGCCGCACGGCTTGCGCGACGCCGCAGGTCATTCCGTTGTCCTTGAACGATCCGGTGGGATTGAAGCCCTGGTGCTTGAAGGTCAGCTTGAAGAGCCCGCCGTACTTGGCCGCGATGGGCGCATCCAGCAGCGGCGTGTTTCCCTCCCGCAGAGTGACGACGCTCGAGTAGTCTTCCAGAAACGGAAAAAGCTCGCGATAGCGCCACACGCCGCTCTGGTCGAGCGGACCGTTGCTCATCCGCCGTTCGCGAAACGTCTTCTTCAGGAATTCCGGCGCGAGGGTTGGACCGCCATAGGCGGCCTCCATGAGCCCGCCGCACTTGGGACAGCTGTACAACACTTCCGTGATCGCGTAGCGCGCGCGGCATGCGTCGTTGAAGCACACCAGCTCGGCCGCGGCGGTTTGCGTTGCTGAACCCATATCTCTTAACTTTAAACGATGCTCGCTGTTCACCTGGAATCCGGCCGCGTAACGCTCCGGCGGCAGCCTTTGCCGCGCGTTCCGGAAGGATTCGCCCGGATTCGCCTGCTGGCTGCCGGCATCTGCTCGACCGACCTCGAGCTGCAGCGCGGGTACTACGGCTTTTCAGGCACGCCCGGCCATGAATTCGTGGGTGAAGTTGTCTCCGTGAGCGAAACGAACGGAGACGAATCAAAATGGATTGGGCAGCGCGTGGTGGGCGAGATCAACCTGGCGTGCGGGAAATGCGACTGGTGCAAGCGCGGGCTCGGCCGGCATTGCCCCACGCGGACGGTGCTCGGAATCGTCAGGCATCCGGGGGCGTTTCGCGAGTTCCTGACGCTGCCGA
This sequence comes from Bryobacteraceae bacterium, assembly GCA_035469225.1. GTDB lineage: Bacteria > Acidobacteriota > Terriglobia > Bryobacterales > Bryobacteraceae > Palsa-187. Next base: position 1,262 of record DATIRX010000565.1, on the reverse strand, counting down.
TCCGCAACCTGCATCGGGTGCCCGCCTCCATCCCCACCGAGCACGCCGTCTTCCTGGAGCCGGTTGCGGCGGCCTGCGAAATCCTCGACCAGGTGGAGATTCCCAAAGGCTCGCCGGTGGCTGTGCTGGGCGATGGAAAACTCGGCTTGCTGGTTTCGCAGGTGCTGCAGGCGCACGGCGCCAGGGTGCATCTCTACGGACGGCATCGCGAAAAAATGCGACTGGTCGAGCCCACGGGCGTCACCACCGAAATCGTCCCGAAGAAACTCCCCGTCTCCGCCTGGCCCTTCGTGGTCGACGCCACCGGTTCGTCCCAGGGCCTGCAATCCGCCATTTCGATGTGCGTCCCGCGCGGAACCGTGATCATGAAATCCACCGTCCACGGCCTGGTGTCGATCGACACCGCGCCGGCCATCGTTCATGAGATTACGCTGGTGGGCTCGCGCTGCGGACGATTTGAGGCGGCCCTGCCCCTGCTCGCCATAGGTAAAGTGCGGGTTGCCAGCATGATCTCCGGGGAGTTCCCGCTCGACCAAGCGCCCAAAGCCTTCGCCCAGGCCGCGAAGAAGGGCGTCTTGAAAGTGCTACTGAGGCCCTAATGGGAAATACCACGGCTTCAACACGTGTCCCCACAGCGCCACCACCAGCCCCGCGAAGCCGATAAAGCTCCCGAACGGCAGTTCAAACGTGGCCATGTCCTTCCTGGTGATCAGCGCGAACCCGATCCCCATCACCGAGCCCAGCACGGAGGCCAGGATCAACACCAGCAGCGTTTCCTGAAACCCCAGGAACGCGCCGATCATCGCGATCATCTTCACGTCGCCGAACCCCATGCCCTCGCGATGGCGAACCTTTTCATACAGCCACCCCACCAGCCAGATGGCTCCGCCCGCGATCCAGGAACTCGCCACGGCTTCGGCCACCGAGGCCATCCGGATCCCCAACGCGCCCGAAAGAAAAAATGTCACGATCCCTGCATCGATCGGCACTATCGCCGCGAGCGCGTAGCCGACCAATGCCCCGCCCAGTGTGAACTCATCCGGCAGGATGCGCTCTTCAAAGTCGGTAGCCGTCAGTGCAATCAGAATCGCGCTGAATATCGACCACTTGAGCGCGGCCAGTGTCGGACCCAGCACCGCGACGCACAATGCGAACGCAGCGCCCGTCGCAATTTCCACCACCAGGTAGCGCAGCGGGATCCTGGCCTTGCAGTGTCGGCACCGGCCGCCCAGCAGCAGGTAACTCACCACGGGAATGTTGTC
>DATIRX010000564.1:0-7627 GCA_035469225.1 Bryobacteraceae bacterium | reverse complement strand
GGATGAAGTACACCGCAGGCCTTGCGCTTTTCATCGTGGTGGCTGTCGGAGCGGTCTTATTTGCGTCGTGGAAGCGAACCAAGCCGCTTACCGACAAAGATGTGCTGGTGCTGGCCGATTTCACCAACACGACCGGCGACTCGGCGTTCGACGGAGTGCTTCGTCAGGCTCTGGCGTTCGAGCTGGAACAATCACCCTTCTTGAAGATCATGGACGACGAGGAAGTGAACCAGACGCTCCCGCTCATGGGCCGTCCCGCCGGTCAGCGGATCACCAACGATATCGCCCATGAGGTGTGCGTGCGGGAGGGCCAGAAGGCCACCATCGGTGGATCGATCGCCAGCCTGGGCAAGACCTACCAGATTGCGCTGCAGGCCATCAACTGCCAGAGCGGCGCGACGCTGGCTCGCGAGCAGGCCGTAGCGGAAGACAAGGAGCACGTACTAAAGGCGGTGGCGAAGGCCACCACAGGGATGCGGGCCAGGCTCGGGGAGTCGCTGAGTTCGATCCAGAAGCCCGACCGGCCCTTCGAGCTGACCACCAATTCCCTCGAAGCGCTGAAAGCCTATCAGTTGGGGTGGGAGCTGATTGCCGGGAACTCGCCGAGGGAGGCGATTCCGCACCTCCAGCGCGCCATCGAGATGGACCCTAACTTTGCCCAGGCCTACGACATGCTGGGCATGGCGTACCTGCATTCTGGCCAGACGACCCGTATGAACGAGGCCCTCGCGAAGGCATTCGCTTTGGTCGACCGCGTCAGCGAGCGCGAACGCCTCTATATCTCGGGGGACTACTACTATTGGGTCACGCGCGAGATGAACAAGGCTCTCGATGCCTTCCAGGTGGATGCGCGCACTTATCCGCGGTTCGCGGCTTCCCACAACGGCTTGTATATGGTGCACTTCAACAGAGGCGAGTACGAGAAAGCCTTGGAGGCGGAGCAGGAGGCACTCCGGCTGCTGCCTCGGAATGCGGTGTTCATCAGCAATCTGATGGGTACGTACCAGGCCCTCGATCGATTCGACGACGCGAAGGCAGTGGCGCTGAAGATGCTGGGCCAGAGGCCGTACCAGCGCGGGCTTCACTCTCACCTCCTGACCATTGCGTATATCCAGGACGACCACGCAGCCCAGGAGAAAGAGATTCAATGGTTCGCGGGCAAACCGGATGAGTACATGAGATCCGTTGCGCAAGGCGACAATGCCCTGCTGCACGGGCAGCGGCGCACGGCGAAGGAGCTCTACCAGCGGGCTGCCGAGATGGCGCTGCGGCAAAGCCCCATGGATGTCCAGTTCGGCCCGCCCCCGGCTGTGATCGACGCCTTAATGGGCGATTGCAAAGCGGCGCGCACGGGTACGTCAAACCTCGCTCTGGTGCTGTGCGGGGATGCCTCGGCGTTGCGGCTCGCCGAGGAACAGGCGGCAAAGCATCCGCCTCCGAACCCAGACACGGCGGCTTTGCTCTACCAGCGCGGCTTGGCCGGGCTGCGCGCGGGCAAAGGCGCGGAAGCGGCAGCCGAGTTCCAGAAGATCCTGGACCACAAGGGCCGGAACTGGGGGCCCTTTTATGCGCCCGCCTATCTGGGCCTGGCCCGCGCGTCGGCACTCACGGGTGACGCAGCCAAAGCCAGGCAGGCCTACCAGGATTTCCTCACATTCTGGAAGGACGCCGATAAGGACCTTCCTCTGCTGAGCCAAGCCCTCAAGGAATCCGCGGCCCTGCTTGCTGGCCACAAGGTCCCATAGCGGCATTCTCCGAGACCTGGTGAGATGTGGGGATGATTTAGCGGAGCGATGTTTTGACTTCGCCACTCGAAACGCCCTGGATCGCTACTATGCGATTGAGCCGCTTTCTCGAGCGCTTTTTACACCTCTCCCATGCCACCTGCGCCAATGAGTGCGAGGACTTCATAAGGACCGAGTTCGTCGCCAGCAGAAAGTGCCATGTACTTGCTTCAGCTAAGGTTAGCTGATAAAGAAGCACATAGCTCCTGTATTACGGGGTACTCGTCCACTAATTTTTCAAGTTCGGGGTTTTGGCGCAGAGTCGAAGGCCCCAGAAACGTAGGGGAAGAGTAGCCGACCATCCGGACGGAATCCCAATCTGTCGTTTGTCACAACGCTGTTCTGGAGCCACATCTCCGATTAGCCCACTTACCGAAGTCGACCGGCCGAGGCGCGGATTCCCGCGCGGGTCACTTCTTCAATGCAGCCTGCCAGTTGAGGACTACGGTCATCGGTACTGTGGTCCCCTGCTCCACTGGTGTTGCGATCAGGAAGCGTCCATCCGCGCTGACGTCGAAGCTGGCGTTATTGGCCCCAAGTTGGACGTCAAAAAGCGGCTTAGGCACCCCTGCCTGAAACTGGGCGCCGGGCTTGATCTCCACCGCCATCATCTTGTTGTTGGCGCTGACAAAGTACAACTCCCGGCCGTCGCGGCTCCAGACCGGGATCCGGCCACCATCGACCGAGACCTGCCACTTCCCGTTGAGCCCTGGAAAGCCCACGACGTAGATTTCGCCGCGCTTGGATTCGTTGGACTGGTAAGCAAGCCACCGCCCATCCGGAGATATCCTGTTGTAACTCTCCCCGAACTCGGTTTGGAAAACCGGCACTGGCTTACGTTCGCCCGCGGTGCCGGTCATAGGCAGCATCCAGATATCATTACCGGTTTTTGGATTTGAGTTCATCGTCGTCGATATCAGATACCGCCCATCACGTGACCAGTCCGTGGGACCTTTCTCGGCCGCCTCCAGGATTTCTTCGACGCCCGTGCCATTGGCGGCTTTTGCCACTACCTTTCCCGCGCCCTCGCGCGTCCCAAGGAACGCGATCCGCGCGCTGTCCGGAGACCAGATCGGGAAGCGGTTGTTCTCCGCAAACGTCAGCCGCTGTTCGGTGCCGCGCGCCAGATCGTATAGCCAGATGTCACGATTTCCCGAAGCTGCATCTAATCGGTCTGTGACGACGGATTTCCCATCCGGCGAAAGCGAGGTCCACTGAACGTCCACGGGCTTGCCGATGGTGCCTGCGGATTTTCCGGTGCGGTCAAACCAGGTGAGCTGCAAGCTGCCGCCGTAGCCCCCGGAAGCGTACGCCAGCACTCCGTTTTGCGAAGCGGCGAAGTAGCCGTACAGGTTCGCGCCGGCTCTGTAATCCACTTGTTCCGCGATGGGGAGCGCATCCCCCGTGGTCTGCAATTTGGCTGCGTCGAAAGGTTGTGCCATCAGAGTCCGGTCGCGGGCAAACAGGAGATAGCCGGGAGAAACGTAGACTGCGTTGCTGGCAACCTTCAGGATTTCCTTGCGGTCCTTGGAATCCAGGTCGCCAATGAGGACCGCAGTCTTTTCGGTATCGGTGGATCTCGCCGAGTATAGGAAGTGGCGGCCGTCCGGAAGGAACCAAGGGTACCGGTGAGACTCCTCTTTTCGGGCTGTGTCGAGTTCCGTTAGGGGTACGGGAGTTCCGCCGGCCGCCGCTACGCGAAGAAATCCACCAGTGGCCTTCGGTGCGAAGACGATCACGTCGTTTTCATTCCATGTGCCGCCCCGGCCGGCCTCTACGTTGCAGATGGTAATAGCCGGTCCACCGGTCACGTCGATCTTCAGCAATTTGCCTTGCGCGAAGAATCCGAGCCAGCGGCTGTCAGGCGACCAGAAGGGCCCGGCCCCACCGTCCGTTCCGGCCAGCATTCGCAGGCTCAGTGAATCCAGGTCCCGCACCCACAAGGCATTCTTACCTTCAACCGTAGCGCGGAAGACGACACGGCGCCCGTCAGGAGAGACCGCCGCCGACGGCCCATTCGTTTCATTGATGGAACCCTTGTCGGGCGGAGCGAAAAGGAGCTTAACCAGGCGGGGCGCCTCTTCGCGAGTGTGACGCCATGCGATGAATCCGAGCGCCGCCACTGCGCTTGCCAATGCTGCGGCGACCGCCCACGGCAGCCAATTCCGTGCGCGGACCGCAGCCAGCGGAGCGACTTCCGGCGCGTCCTCCAGGAGCAGCCGCATGTCCCCGATCGCCTGCAAGCGCTTCTTCGGGTCTTTCTGTAAGCACGCATCCAGTAGGCGCCGCACCCGCGGCGGGACAGTGCTGAGATCTGGCTTGTCTTTCACTACGCTGGCGAGCGTTTCTGTCAGGTCCTCGCCCTGGAACAGCCGCCGGCCGCTGAGCAGCTCATGGAACACCACGCCGAACGCCCAGATATCGGCGCGCTGATCCACGGGTTTGCCGCGGGCTTGCTCGGGCGCCATGTAGGCTGCGGTTCCCAGGATCACGCCGGCCTGCGTCGCCGCCATGCTGAGCGTGGGCGATTCTTCACTTGGCGCCGCCGGAGTGCCGCCCATCTTCGCTAAGCCGAAATCGAGCACCTTGACCATGCCGTCGGGTTTAACCTTGATGTTGCCAGGCTTCAAGTCCCGATGCACGATGCCCTTCTCGTGCGCGGCTTCTAGCGCCGCCGACATCTGCTCCGCGATGCGCAACGCTTCTTCGAGCGGCAGAGGACCTTGGGGAGCTTCACCCTCGACATACTCCATCACCAAATAGTTGGGGCCCACGTCGAAGAGCGTGCAGATGTTGGGATGATTCAGTGCGGCGACGGCGCGGACTTCGCGGTCAAAGCGTTCGCTGAACTGCTCGGCGGAAATCTTGATAGCAACGTCCCGGTTCGTACGCGGATCGTGTGCCTTGTACACCTCGCCCATCCCGCCTTTCCCGATCAGCGAAATGATTTCGTACGGCCCGAGTTTGTCGCCTGCCGTGAGACGCATAGGAGGAGTTCAAACCAGTTTACTCGATCAGGAAGCAGATAGCGCCTGGATGACGGCGCATCCTTCCATAAACCGTTTATGGAAGAGTGGCCGACAATCCGGGCGGAGTCCCGACAACCGCTCCCCAATGAGATTGTTAGCGGAGATTCATGCCGCTCACGGTGAGTGACTTACTTTCCCTCCGGGGCCCGCCGCCGCAGCTCGTCGAAGAAGTTCAACAGGAATCCGAAGTGCGCGCCGCCCGCATTTTTAGGGTCCGCCGACTCCGGAGGAAACATCGCGATCCGCTTGCCGTCGGGATGCAGATCCCAAGAGCGAATCGTACCGACATTCCGGTACGGAGCATTGCTCCACGTGCGCGGTCTGCTTGCCAGGAAGGCATCGCCGTTCACCTGGTAGTCCACCACCTGAATGTCTTGCTCTGACGAGTTGAAGAGCAGTTCGCGGCCGTTCCTGGACCAGGCCGGATAAACGCCGCCATTTACCGACACGTTCCGGGGAGCACCGGGCCCCGGGAAGGGCCGCACATAAACCTCGTACCGCCCGGATTGGTCGGAAAAATAGGCGATCCATTTCCCATCGGGCGAAAAGACAGCGCCAAAATCATTTCCCTGCGCATTCACCAGAACTTGCGGCTTGCCCACTTTCGGCTGATCCGGGTTGCTTAGGTCCAGCGGCGCAACCCACAGGTCCAACAGCGTGTCAGGATTGCTTTCGGAGAGCGCGAGGTAGCGCCCGTCCGGAGAAACCGAAGTCGGGAGCATGGAATTCTTCCACTCCAGTATCCGGTGCGCTTCGCCGGACCCGTCGGAACGCACCCAATCGACGGCATTCGGAGGGGTGAACATCGCAATGTGCTTCCCATCCGGACTCCACACCGGGTAGCCATTCTGCTGTCCCGGCCGCGTGAGATTTACCGTGACGTCGTTCTGCCAGTCATAGACAAGAACCGCGCCAGTGCCCCCAGCCCCCTTGGTCAGCAGGAGAAACCGTCCCGCGGGATCGGGCGAGAAACTGGGTAAAGTGTAAGGTCCTGGCGTCGCGAGCAACGGCCGCGTGGCTCCGGGGCTATCCATCCAGTCAACGGGCCAGACTTGTTGGCCTGCCTTGCCGATCCGGTACAAGAAGTCGCCGGTTTCCGAGAAGGACAAACCCCCAGCTACATCGTTCAGCACCGGCTGAGGCGGCCCCCGCAGCGCCAATTTGGCTGGATCGAAGGGCACGGCGAACAGCGTTCCCTGGCTCATATAGACGATGTGGCCCGTCGAGTCTCCGGTGCGAAGGTAGCGCGCGAATGTGGCATCTTTCACCAGCCGTTGTGCCTTCCCCGCAGCCAGATTCTTGACGTAAATTCCCGCGGCAGAGCCGGTCGCGCCGAACAGAAGGGCTTTGTCCCCGGGCAAGTATTGAGGGAATTGAAGGCCCCGCCCTCCCGCTTCGGCGCGGCTCACGATTTCCGTGGGAGTTCCGCCCGTCTCTGGAATTCGCGAGAGCGGAGCGGCGACATTCAACGCCGCGATGATGAAGCCATCATTTCCCCAGGTAGCTCCGAAGGCTCCGGGAGCGGTCGCCAGAACGACGGGCGCACCTCCGCGAATGGAGATCTTCTGAAGATTTCCGTTCGCGAAAAAGCCGATCCACTGGCCATCGGGGGAGAAAAACGGTTCCCCCGCGTTCTCCGTTCCCGGCAGAATGTGAGACTCGGACTCTTCCAGCAGCCGCGTGGCGAGCATGGGGGCGCCGCTGGCTCCACGCCCGGCTGTTCCGCCTTCTGTTCCGCGTTGCAGATAGACGATCCGCGTGCCGTCCGGGGACAGCGCAACGCTTGCGTTACCAAAACTGCCCTCGACCCAGCCGGGGAGGTCCAGGTTCAACCGCACTAGCGGCCGATTTGCCGGTTGCGATGCCCGCCAGGGCGCCCAGAAGGCGATGGCGGCGACGACCGCCAAAATCGCTGCCGCCGCCCAGGGAAGTACGGACTTCCATCCGCGCGGGGCTGCGGGCTCGGCTGGCACCGCAGGCGCCTCTTCGTCCAGCAGTTCCCAAACGTCGCCGATACCGCGGAGGCGCTTCCTTGGATCTTTTTCCAGACACCTCTTTAGCAGGCGCTGCATCTGCGGCGGGGCGCCGGACAGCTCTGGTCTCTCCTTCACCACCGATGCCAGCGTTTCGGTCAGGTCCTCGCCCTGAAACAGCCGCTTGCCGGTGACCATCTCATAGAGCACAACCCCGAAGGCCCAGATATCGGCCCGCTTATCGACCGCTTTGCCGCGAGCCTGCTCGGGAGACATGTAAGCGGCCGTTCCGAGGATCACACCGGCCTGTGTCGCGGCCATGGAAATCGTGGGCGAATGCTCCGCGTCGTGTTCGCTACCCGAGGCGGTGCGCGGCCCGACCTTCGCCAGGCCGAAGTCCAGGACCTTCACGGAGCCATCGGGCTTGAGCATGACGTTGCCCGGTTTAAGATCGCGGTGCACGATGCTCTTCTCATGCGCCGCGTCCAGCGCCTCGACGATCTGCTTCGCGATGCCGAGCGCCTCTTCACCAGGGATGGGGCCTTCCTGAATTCGCTCGGCCAAGGTCGATCCCTCGACCAGTTCCATGACCAGGTAGTTGGGGCCGACGTCGAACAGCGTGCAGATGTTGGGATGATTCAGCGACGCCACGGCCCGGACTTCCCGGTCGAAGCGCTCGCTAAAGCGCTCGGCGGAAACCTTGATGGCGACATCCCGCCCCGTGCGCGGGTCGTGGGCGCGATACACCGCGCCCATGCCACCCTGGCCGATCATCGCAAGAATCTCGTAGGGCCCGAGCTTGTCACCCGCAGTCAGAGGCATGTTGCTGATCCAGTTAAGT
>DATIRX010000563.1:0-7419 GCA_035469225.1 Bryobacteraceae bacterium | reverse complement strand
GGAGCGCGAACGAGGATATCTGGGCGACCTTCTGGTGCAGCCGCGCACCACCAAAGAGATCCGGGCGTATGTGCTGGCCGATTATCTGCTGGAACGCCATCGCAAGGTGTCGGAGGACCTGCTCAAACAGCGCGAGCAGATGTACCGCTCGGCGACGCGCGTCTCCATGCTGACCGGACTGGTGGCCGGGACCACGCTGGCACTGGCGTATGTGTTCATCGCGATTCGCGGGGTGGAGGGCACCATCAGCCCGGGGGGCGTGGTGCTGGTGATCGGCGCATTCACGGCGGTGGCGGGTACGCTGGGACAAATATCGAGCACGTTCGTGTCGGTGGACCAGCACACTACGTTTCTGGACGACTACTTTTCGTTCCTGGCGATCGATCCGCTCATTCCCGTGCCGGCCAAGCCGCATCCCGATCCGGACTGGCATATCGATGCGATTGATTTCGACAATGTCACCTTCCAGTATCCCGGCGGCACGGAGCCGGCAGTGGCGGGATTGAATCTGAATATTCGCCATGGCGAACTGGTGGCGCTGGTGGGCGAGAACGGAGCGGGGAAGAGCACGCTGGTCAAGCTGCTGCTGCGTTTCTACGATGCGGATCAGGGGTCGGTGCGCGTGGGGGGCGTGGACCTCAAGGATCTGGATCCCGAGGTCCTGCGCAGCAGGATCGGCGTGCTGTTCCAGGACTACGCGAGTTACGAATTGTCGGTGCGTGAAAACGTGGTGATGGGGCGGCCGGACGGCGAGGTAAGAGACGAGCGGGTGATGGAAGCGCTACGCGACGCCCGCAGCGAGTGGCTGCTGAAGAAAATGCCCAAAGGTCTGGATTCGAAAGTCGGCAGGCTCTTCGAAGGCGGACATGATTTGTCGGGCGGCGAGTGGCAGCGGCTGGCGCTGGCGCGCATCATGTATCGCGATGCCGACATCTGGATTCTGGATGAGCCCACATCCTCGCTGGACCCGGAGGCCGAGGCGGCCATCTTCGCCGAGCTGAAGGAGAATCTCAAGGGACGCATCGGGATCGTGATCTCGCACCGGTTTTCGACCGTGCGCATCGCCGACCGGATCGCGGTGATCGCGGACGGGCATGTAACGGAGTTAGGAACGCACGAGGAATTGCTGCGTGCGGGGGGCCGCTACGCCGAGCTGTTTGAGCTGCAAGCGGCAGGGTACCGGTGAGCCCCAGTGTTCAGCGGTGCGGGCTAGTGGCGTTGCCTTCGTAGGTGCCGGTGCCGGCGCCGGGCAGCTCATTGGCGCGGGGTCCGGTGTAGCGGGCGACGTGCAAGCCGGTTTTGTTGTCCACCCAGTAGATCAAGCCGTCCTTAAACACCGGATAGGTGCGGGCGATGCCGTGCGGCACGGTGATCGCGTAGCCGACTTCGCGCGGGGTCTGCGGAATGGAGATATCGATCACCCGCAGTCCGTGGCCATACCAGGTGTTGAACACCAGATTCTTAAACACGGTCGGATTGTGATTCTGCTGGGCCACTTGCTGCCGGCGCTGCCCGACGCCGGGCTCGGTGATGGCCTGACCCAGGCATTCGTCGAGCTGATTATCGGGAATGGAGAACGCTCCCACCATCATCGGGGTGATCTCGGATTCCACCGAAATCATGCGGGCGAAATTTAACGGACAGCCGCCATTTTCGTCGGTCACCCACACGTACGCCGGACGACCCTTGGTGTTTCCTTTCACCTGCGCAGGCCGGTTCGGCACGAATACCGCGCTGTGCGTCCCGGTAGGAGTGGCATTCACCGGCGGATACACGTCGAAGCGCGAGCGCGTCAGCAGCACCAGGTAGCGTTCGGCCTTGGCCTGCGGCGACGCGGCGGAGGCGAGAAACGCCTTGAGTCCAGGATCGTTGTTCACCACCATGTGCAGGCAATCGTTGGCGACCGCGGGAAGCCTCGCGGGGTCGATTGCACCACTGGCCGAGACAATAGTCGAGCGCTGGTTGCAGCCGGCAGTGCCCGCGGCGAGCTCGGAATTGCGATGATGCGCGACCGCTTCCGAATCCAGCACGTAGAATCCGGCGGTGGTGCCGGCCACATACACGCGCTCGCCGTCATCGGTGACAGAAGACGAATGAAACCGATTCTGCTCGTTGTTTTGGAAGTTTCCGGCGCGGCCCGCGAGGTTCCTGGAATCGCTGAAATCCAGAAAGCGGCCATCGGAGAACAAGCCGGTGGCGTCGGGTTTTTCATTGACAGGCGGACCGCCTACTTCCTGCAGCGTGAAGGCCGCCAGCGCCTGGGCCTTGGGCAAAAGTTCTCCGGTGTCCTCGTCGGTGACGGCCAGGACGGTGAGGTCGGGAGTTTTCAGGCCGGGATGATCCGGATCGGGCAATCCGGAAGTCCAATTGGTCATGTAGATCAGGATGCGGTTGGAGTTGGCCGGGTCATGCCACAGGAAGAACTCGTGCGACTGCCCGCCGAAGTCGGTGATCTCGCTTTTGGAGACCGGCAGGCAGGTGTTCATGTCGATGCGATAGCTCTCCATGCGGCCGATGGTGTTGGTTCCCGCGTTCCGAACCAGGATGTAGCGATCCTCGCCCTTGGAGGTTTTATAGACCAGCGAACGGAGCTCACGATCGTCGAATCCCTGGTTGCCTTCGAACATGGCGGGGATCTCGCCCACCTGAACGGGCGGCTGCTTTTCGGGATTCGGCTGGATCTTGAAAATATTGATGGCGTGCTTGCGGCCCGCTCCGTTTCCATGGCCGGTGAAGATGCAGCTACCGGCGATCCCCAGGCCGCGGCCATCGCCCGCCGCGTCGAGGTCGCCGCCTTTCCAGGCTCCGGTCGCCGGATCTTTGACGGACGGAACGGTGAGCACCCAATGCAAATGCTCCATGTTGCGGAACAGGTGGAGATCCTTTTCGAGCTTCGCGACGCCGGCGCGGGCATCCTCCTCCGATGAGGAGGGGTCCAGCTTACCGTCGCGGTTGACGCGCACCGAAGGCATCTGGCCGATGGGCGTATCGAAGGTGGAGGGCTGGCAGCCGGCGGGGTCCTTGGAATAATCGACGCACTGCGCCGTGGCGGGGATGCTGGCGGCGCCAAGAATCAGAATCGCGCCGCAAAAGTAATTTGCCATTGCATGATTTTACTCCCATCGGAACCGCAGTATGATGAATCGCATGAACTCCCGAGATGTCTCGCGGCGGGCCCTGATCCAAAGCGCGGCGTTCGTGCCTCTGGCCGCACTGACGCTGCCCGCACAACAGAGCGCGTTGACGCCGCCACAGATGAAGACGCTGGTGGCCTTCATCGATCGCCTGATCCCGCGCGATGATCTGGGACCGGGAGCCGTGGACGCGGGCGCGCAAATCTATATCGATCGCGTACTGGCGGGGCCCAACGCAAACGAGAAGCAGAGCTTCGTACAGGGTCTGGAGGCAATGGATGTCAGCGCCAGGAAAACGTATGGTGCGGCTTTCGCAGAGCTTTCCGCAGACCAGCGCGACCAGGTACTCACGGAGATGCTCAGCAGTCCGTTTTTCAATCGGGCGCGGCGCCTGACGCTGGAGGGCATGTTCAGCGATCCCTACTACGGCGGCAACAAGAACTTTGCCGGGTGGGATCTGATCCGCTACCCAGGTCCGCGACCGGCGGTGGCGGCCGACGATCAGAAATTGAACGTCGAGATCCGGCCGTACCGGGTGTCGGCGTACGGGGTGAAATATGGCCGCTAGCCTTAGGCCGGTGGATGTCGCGGTGATCGGACTGGGCGCGGCGGGAGGCGTCGCGGTGCTTCCGCTGGCGCGCGCGGGACTCAAGATCGCGGGCCTGGAAGCGGGCACCTGGATGGATCCGCACAAGGATTTCCACTCCGACGAAGTCTACAACAATGTGCGGCGACTGGTCAGCAGCTCGCGCAAGGCGCAGATGGAATGCCCGACGGTGCGCGCGACGGCCTCGCAGCAGGCGCGGACCGCGGGTGTGCATCCGATGATGAACGCCATCGGCGGCACATCGATCCATTACTGGGCGCAGAGCTGGCGGCTGAAGCCGTGGGATTTCCGAACACGCTCGGAGTCGATCCGGCGGTATGGCGCGAGTTCGATCCCCGCGGGATCGACGCTCGAAGACTGGCCGCTGAGCTATGACGATCTGGAACCGTACTACGACATCGTGGAACAGGAAATCGGCGTCAGCGGGAAGGCGGGTAATCTGCAGGGGCGAATCGATCCGGCGGGCAATGTGTTCGAAGGTCCACGCCAGCGCGAGTATCCCATGCCTCCCTTGCGCGGCGCGGGATTTACCGATCGCATGATGGAGACGGCAAAGAAAATGGGCTGGAAGCCTTTCCGCCCGCCCGCCGCCATCAATTCGCAACCCTATCGCGGACGCTCCGCGTGCGTCTTTCACGGCTATTGCAGCGCGGGAGGATGTCACGTGGGCGCGAAGAACTCGACCGCGACCACCACGATTCCGGAGGCCGCACGCACCAAAAACCTGACGATCTTCGATAAAGCTCACGTCACTCGCATCGTGACGGATGGGAATGGACGCGTTACCGGCGTGAACTACATCCGCAACCGGCAGGAATGGTTCCAGCCGGCCAAAGTGGTCCTGTTGGCGGGCTACACGTACGAGAACTCGCGCCTGCTGCTGCTTTCGAAATCGAAAGCCTATCCCAACGGGCTTTCGAACAATCACGGCCAGGTGGGGCGGCACTACTTCGGACATTGGACCAGCAACGTCAGCGCGCTGTTTCCCTACGACCTGAACGTGTGGTACGGGCTGCCGGCACAAGGCGCCACGGTGGACGAATGGTCCGACGATTCCTTCGACCACGCGGGGCTGGGCTTCATCGGCGGAGCGAGCTTGCACGTGATGACCGAGCGGCATCCCATTGACGCAGCGGCCATGAGCACCTACGGACGCGCGCCGGTGTTTGGATCGGCATGGAAGCGATTTATCCATGAGAACGCGGGCCGGGTGGCGTCGACGTACCTGCAGACCAACACGTTTCCCTACGAGACGTCGTATCTGGATCTGGACCCGGAAGTGCGCGATCCGCTGGGCGATCCGGTGTGCCGCATTACCGCCGGGGGCGTGCGGGAGAACGAGCAGCGCGCGCTGCAGCACGCGCAGAACAAGATGGAGGAATGGTTCCGCGCGGCCGGCGCCATCGAAGTCACCAAGCCTCCCAACAACGGACCGGGCATCAGCACGCACGCCTATGGCGGCACGCGGATGGGCAGCAATCCTGAGACGAACGTGGTGGATCCGTGGGGTTTTTCCCACGAGGCTCCCAATCTGGGGATTCTGGGCGCCTCGCTGATGGGATCGAGCGGCGCGCGCAATCCGACGCTGACGGTTCAGGCGCTAGCGTGGCGGACGGCGGAGTACCTGGTGAAGAACTGGAAGTCCCTAGCCGGGTAACTACAGGGCGTTGAGAAACGCAATCAGGTCGGTCTTCTCCTGATCCGTAAAGAACACACTGAATCGCCCGGTGTAGAAGTCGAGCACGTCCTCGAGTGTGGCGGCAGAGCCGTTGTGAAAATAGGGCGCGCGGGCGGCCAGGCCGCGAAGAATCGGACCTTTCAGCTTGCCGATATCGGCCCACTTTCCGGTAATGAGCGCGCGGCCGGGATCGGTGGTCTGGACCGTGGCGTTGGTAGCCTTGTTGACCAAAGTGAAGACGGGAAGATAGCTCACATCCAGGGGACCGGATGTGTCCGCTACGCCGATGTTCAAGGGCGCGGAGACAGAATGGTTGCCCACATTGGGAGAATCATGGCACGTGCCGCACGTGCCGGAGAATGAGGCGGGGAGTCCGGCGACATCGTTGATTCCCGCGACGCCGGAGATGGTGATGGCTTTCGATGCGAACAGCGCCTGACCCCGCGCGATGCTGGCCTGGTGAGGCTGTTTAGCACCGCTCCAGGCATCGAACAAGTTAAAGATCTTCGGATCAAAATCCGCTCCCGTTGGATTGAGCCCAAAGCTCTTCGGGAAGGAATCATTGATGCCGATAAAGAACGGATTGGCGGCGTAAGCCTCCGCGCCTCCGGTTGCGCCACCGGCATCCAGCCGGCCGGCGCCTTGCGCGAACGCCTGGGTGGTTCGCAAGGAAATCTCAAAGTCCACGATGTCCTGGATCTGCGCCGGCGTGGGCACAGCACCTTGCGCGTGTCCCATGGTCGCGTCCATGGCCTGATGGGCCAAGTTTGCGAGCAAAGACTGCGGATAGTTCGATGAATTGATGGGAGTGGTGCCGGTCTGCGAAGAGGATTCGCGTCCATCCCACATCACGGTGCTGAGAGCATTCAGATTCGTCGCCGGCAGGGGACGACGGTACACCGAAACATTGGAGGTCTCATTGCAACCGTACTGGTTGTTCGCGCTTTGCACCGTGAATTCGGCGTCCGCGGGAACGGCGAGAGAGACGCGGATCAGGCCCCGGCTCAGCAGCAGGCTGTAGGCTTTGCGGCGCCCATCGACGGTCGAGGTGTCGATGTTGTGGTCGCAGTTGGAGCCGTCGTTGGTCCGGAAGATGGGGTCTAGTCCCCGGGTTTGTACAAATCGCTGCTGGATCTCGGCTGCGGAAACCGACCAACCCTGCGCGGGCAAATGGCAGGTGGAGCAAGATCGTCCATTGGTTCCGAGCGACTGGAAAAACGCGCCTTTCAAACTGATGGGCGCATCGTGCAGGTTGTAGGTTTCCAGGATTCCTTTCCCGTTGGGAAGAGGGAACAGATTGGGCAAGGACTGCGCATGTACAGTTACGGCAACAGCGATCGCAAGTATGCCGATCGGGCAAGCTTTCAAGAGGGCCTCCGAGAACCATCAGGCAACTTCTACGGTGTGGTTCCGAGTGTCGAGTATAGCCTGACCCGGCGCGTGGATCAAAGTAAATTCTTCCCGTAGGACTTCATCTAAGTACTTCAGCACTTGGCTTGGCTGAGCAGTACCTGTGGGATACTAAAATGCGTGGCGGGCTGGCGGAACTGGCAGACGCAGACGGCTCAAAATCGTCCGACCGCAAGGTCATGGGGGTTCAAGTCCCTCGCCCGCTACCAGTTCTGAGAATTTTGGACGCGCTGCTTCAGCAGCAGCCGGGCTTCACTAAGCCGACAATTTCTTCTGCCCGGTACCAGTCGTCGTCCGCGGTACCATCGGGCCGTCCGGACATTTCCCAGCGCAGCGCGGCCAGATCCCGCACGTTACGCACATGCGTGTGGGGAGTGTCCTGACCCTGGGCCGGGAGATATTGCTCAGCCAGGGCGTCGCGGGTAACGTTGTAAAGGACATGCGCCGTTTCGAGCTCGAGCAGAGCCTGATCAATGGCCTGCTGCTGGACTCCGGGATGAGCCGCAAGAAGCTGGACCTGGCGGACTTTTTGGGCAAAATCATCGAATGCCGCGCGATACGCTTGCCAAACGTCAACGTGATCCATACCC
>DATIRX010000562.1:0-4452 GCA_035469225.1 Bryobacteraceae bacterium | reverse complement strand
CACCTTGGATCCCTACGGGATGAGCTGGAGCGAAGAGGGGATCCTATTTGGGGGCGGCAACAGGGGCATCCAGCGCGTATCGCCGAACGGTGGCCAGCCTGAGACGCTGATTGCCGCCAAAGATAACGAGTGGATGGCGAGCCCGCAGATGTTGCCCGGCGGCAAGGAGGTCCTGTTCACTCTGGCCACCGGCCAGAACGCCAACACGGCAGCAGGGGATAGGGCGCAGATTGTGGTGCAGGCTCTGAAATCCGGTGACAGGAAGGTTGTCTTGCAAAGCGGCGCCGATGCGCGCTATCTCCCCACCGGTCATATCGTATATGCGTTGGGGGGCGTCCTGTTCGCGGCGTCCTTCGACCTGCGACGCCTGGAAACAAGAGGAAGTCCTGTCGGTGTCATAGAAGGAATCGCACGATCGGCTATTGGAACGGCCTATTTTGCCTTCTCAAACACGGGGACTTTAGTCTACCGTCAGGGCGCGGTAAACGGCGTGGGAGCCGGACAAGCGGTTCTGGTAATGGTTGACCGCAAGGGAGACACCCAGCCGCTGAAGGTTCCGGCGGCCGCTTACGGATTTCCTCGCGTGTCGCGAGACGGTAAACGAGCTGCGTATCAAATCGATGATGGGAAGGACTCGAGCATTTGGATTTATGAGTTATCTGGAGCCGCGGCCCCCCGCCGTCTGACGCTCCCCGGCACCGGGGTGAACCGCTATCCCATCTGGTCGTCCGATAACCTGCGGGTTGCATTCCAGTCCGACCGCGAGGGTGATTTGGGGATATGGTGGCAGCGGGCCGATGGCAGCGGAGTCGCGGAGCGCTTGACGAAACCAAACAAGGGAATTACGCATGTCCCCGATTCCTGGTCTCCGGATGGCCAGCATTTCTCTTTTACCGAGGAGAAGGATAGCCGCGGCGTCGTGTGGACCTACTCTCTCCAGGACAAGAAAGCCACCCTGTTCGCCGAAATGGCGGGCGCTTCTTTCAACTGGTCCGTGTTCTCGCCCGACGGCCACTGGCTGGCGTATCAGTTGAGTGCTCAGCCCAACGGCCGCCTATACGTCAAACCGTTCCCACCGACGGCAGTGGCCTATTTGGCGCCCGAAGACGCGGATGCTCACCATCCGGTTTGGTCGCCCGACGGGAAAGAACTGTTCTACGTCGCCGGACCCAGCCTGTTCGGAAGCATGGGCTTTAACACCCGGCCGAGCGTTAGCTTCGGCAGCCCGGTTCGCGCGCCCAAATCAGGCTTCAACACGAATGTCCCTTCCGCCGTTCGGACCTATGACATCCTTCCGGACGGTAACCACTTCATTGGCGTTGTCGCTGCCGGGCAGGCTCGGCCGGGTCCGGGGGGCTCGCCGCCGCTACAGGTGGTTTTGAATTGGTTCGAGGATGTGAAGCAACGCGCGCCCGCGAAGTAGCAGGCTCAAGCCTGGTAGCGCAGGATCTCGTCGGCCACTTCCACCACCGGCTTCATCGACTTCACGTCATGCACACGCACCATGTGCGAGCCGTTGAGCACGCACGCCGCGACAGCCGCCGCGGTCGCGAACTCCGTGCCATCCTGCGATTCGCGCGCCAGGAAATGCTTGCGCGACGGCCCTGTCATGATGGGCATCTCCAACCGGGCGAGAACATCCAATTGCGCCAGGATTTCGGCGTTCTGTTCTTTGCGCTTTCCGAAACCCAGCCCCGGGTCGATCACGATTTGCTTGCGGTCCAGGCCGGCGCGCATCGCGCGGTGAACCGCGGCGTCCAACTCCTTCAGGATGACCTGCATGGCGTCCTTGAGCGGAGGCAACTTCAGCCAGGATTCGGGCGAGCCACGCATGTGGTTCAGAATCAGGCCCGCGTTGGCCTGCGCTACCGTGCGCGCCAGATCCGGATCGAAGGTGAGGGCGCTGGGATCGTTGATGATATCGGCGCCCAGATCCAGGGCCTTCTCGGCCACCGCCGACTTGTAGGTATCCACACACAGGGGAACCGTGAGTTTATTGCGCAGCCGCTTGAGAACCGGGACCAGGCGGCGCAGCTCCTCGGCTTCCGAAATCCGCACGGCGCCCGGACGGGTGGATTCCGCGCCGATGTCGATGATATCGGCCCCGTGCTCCTCCAACTCGACGGCGTGCGCGAACGCGCTGTCGGGGTCCAGGTACTTTCCGCCGTCTGAAAACGAATCCGGCGTGACATTCAGCACGCCTACCAGCAGCGTCCGCTCGCCCAGCTGCAGGGTCTTATCCCGAATCTTCCATTCAAAGCGCTTCCGAAACATGCAGAACTCAGGGTAGCATCCGCACCCTATCCGGCCCCATGCGCGGGCTTACGGACCCAGCATGGTCTTCATCTGCGTGGCGATCAGCATCACAGCGGGTCCCAGCGTGACCAAGATGACCGAAGGGAAGATCAGGAAGAAAACCGGGAAAATCAGCTTGACGCCGACCTTGCGGGCCCGTTCCTGGGCGGATTGCCGGAAGCGCGTGCGCAGATAGCGCGCATGCACGCGCAGCGCCGGTCCCAGACTGGTGCCGAAACGGTCGGTATCGATCAGCAGAGCGGCCAATTTCTTAATTTCCGGATCGCGGGTTCTCAGGGCGAAATTGCGCAGCGCGTCTTCGCGGGAGGTGTTGGCCTTGAGCTCCAGGTGGAGCTGGGTAAACTCAGCCGCCAGATCCGGATGGCTGATACGCAGTCCACGGCTGGTATCGAGAATGGCGGCGTCCAGGGCCTGTCCGGCTTCCACCGCCAGCACCATTAAATCCAGTGCCGCGGGCAACCCCCGCCGAAGCTGCCCAGAGCGGCGCGTCGTCAGGCGGGTGAGGATGCGATCCGGGATCATGTATCCGAACGCCAGCCCGCACACGGCGGGAAGCAGCGCTCCGGAGGTCTGCTCGCCGAACGTCACCGCTGCCCAGGCTCCCGCGGCGGCCAGCATCAGCCCGCTCGCGCATTTGATACCCAGCAGCACCGACACGGCGGATGTCCAGCGATAACCGGCAGCGGCCAACTCGCGCCGTAATTCGGGGGTGTTTGCGGCCCATGCTGGAAGAGCCTCGCCCATCATTCGAAAGATGTCCACGGCGGCGGCCTGGGGTGCGGGCAATTCGGAGTGATCGAGCGCCATCGGCACTGCGTTTCCGCTCTCGCCTTCGGCCCGCGAGGGCTTCAGCACGAAGGCGTATCCAGCCGCGCTCACCGCGGCCAAGGTGAACAGGAAAAACGAGAGTAGCAGCTCGCCCGTTGTCATATTTTGATGTCCACGATTTTCCGGATCACCAGCTGCGCCAGAACCAGGCATCCAATCGCGCTGGCGATCAGGGTCTTGCCCCAGGGGTGATGGTAGAGCGTCATCATGTAACCCGGACTGAAGATCATCATCATGGCGGCGATGCCCAGCGGAAGGATGGTGAGAATCACGCCGGTGAGTTTTCCGTGCGCCGCCAGGGCGCGCACCTCACCCTGCAGAGAAATGGATTCCCGCATGTTCTCGGCCACGCCGGTGAGCACCTCGCCAAGTTTTCCTCCCGTGCGGGAATGCAGCACCACGGCGGAGATGAAGACGTTCACTTCCAGGATCGGAATGCGCCGCGCCAGGTTTTCGAGCGCGCGCGACCACCCCATACCCAAATTGGCCTCCGCGGACGCTTTTTTCAGTTCGGAGCCGATCGGTTCAGGAGAATCCGCGGCCACCATGTCCACCGCGGCCGGCAAAGGATAGCCGGCCCGCAACGCCCGGGCCATGGAATCCAGCACGTCGGGAAATGCGTCGCGAAAGGCCCGGAACCTTTTGTCGCGCGCACGCAGAATGTAGCCGTAGGGCAGGAAAGCGATTCCGATCGCGCCGGCCAAGGCGCCCCATACGGGAACGATCCGCAGAAGCAGCAGCCCGGCTGCCGTGCCGCAGAACAACATCAGGGCCGTGACGCGTCCCACCGACCACTCCAGCTGAGCTTGCGCCATACGAGCCTTGAGAATCTCGATGAAGTCGAAACGGGCGAGCAGGTTATCCCAAAAGTTCAGGCTGCTGAGCCGGTCGTTGCGAAACAATCGCGAATCCCCGGCGGAGGATTCGAACGAAGCTTCTTCCGCTGTATCCTGCGCGGCTTCTTTGGCCTCGCCGGTTTGTTTGACGAATCCCATCCATGCGACCGCCACAACGATGGCTGCCAGCAGGAAAATCGCGGCGAAGAAGGCCAGGATCGACAGGATCAACATGGGGAACCAGCCTACTGAATCTTGGTGACAGGAGTCGCGGCCGGCGAAGACGTCTGGCCGCTGCTGCGCAGAAGGCTATCGAACGTCAGGGTCGTGCGCGATCGGGTGGCCTCATCCAGCGGGTTACGCAGGGCTAAACGTACGCGCGCGCCGGAATCCGCCAGCGCCAGTGTGTCCGCATCGGCTGGATTCGTCAGCAGGGTGACGCTGGGCAGGCTGGTTCCCTGCGATGCCGGCT
>DATIRX010000561.1:0-2193 GCA_035469225.1 Bryobacteraceae bacterium | reverse complement strand
GACGGCGGCCAGTGGCCGCACGATCGATTTGGACGAAAAAGCTGCGATGGCGAAAGCGCCCAGCAACGCGGTCAAGCCGGCGCTCAGGAACACGCCTCGAAGCGCGGCTTGTACCGGCGCGGCAGACGCATCCAGGCTGCGTAGGCTTCGCAGTGTGAACTCTTCGTTCCGCGCCTGGGACGAGTCCAGAGGCACGGACAGGTAGGTCTCGCCAGCCATCTGCACTTCGCACTCGGCTTGCGGCAGACACTTTCGCAGCGCAGCTTCGACCTTGGAGCCTTCCACACCGGAGGCGCTTGCTGCGATCACGTCCTGGCCGCGCAAAAGCACCGCCGGCATGCCGACCTCGGCCAGATCGAACTGCTCACCCACCGCCAACGTACCTACGTTCTCCTGCCCTTGCGCGATCGCCACGGAGGTGACGCGGAAGATCCGGTCCTGCATCGAGAAAAATCCGCTCGCGGGCAGACGCAGCCGGTAGAACTGGACGGGCGCGAATCCTTCCGGTCGACGGACCACACCGGCCAGGGGCTCTCCGGAGGGACTCGACACGGCCAGGAAATCAAAACCCATGGTGTCGCAGATTTCGCTGAGCTGATCCTCCACAGTCCGGCGGGCCGCATCGCGCGCCCGGTGTTCGGTGGCGAGCAACTGCAAGCCTGCTTTCAGCGCTGCATTCTCCACCACCACGCGAAGAATGCGGACGTTCTTGAGCTCGCTTCGCTCGCGCTCCTTCGCCAGAGCTGCCTGATTGTCGCGGACGGTGGACCGCAAGGCCTCCCTGACCGCGGACAGCGCGGCCGTTCGCACGGCCCAGAAACTGCCCGCGAGCAGCCCGGTAAAGGGAAGAAACGACCACAAAAATGCCCGTGTCGCAAAACGCATCTAATGACCTGCGTGACCGGGCGCCACCCCTTCAGAAACCTCCGGCAGGGGCACAAAGAAATTGAGCTCGGAATTCTGCCCGGCCGTGACTTCGATGGTCTTGTGGAAGGTTCCTCCCGTCTTGTGCCAGGCCACGACGGAGTATTTTCCCGGCGGCACATCGGCCAGGACGAACTGGCCCGAGGTGTCCACGCGCGCGGCCCATTCGTTGGGCGTCACCACCACCGTTCCCGTCATGTTCGGATGCAAATGGCAGTAGACAAAGACCACGCCTGGCTTGTCGAAGGTCACCATGCGGGTCTTTCCCTTGGGATAGTTGCCAAGATCAAAGCTTTTGGGCTTGGAGAGCGAGAAGACGTTGTGAAAGATCGGATCGAAGTTGGGGAAGGACACCGACGAACCCGCCGGGACGGTGATCAGATCGGGCGAAAAGCGCCGGTTCTGCTGTTCCATGACCGCCGGTGAAACGGCTGGTGGAACGGATGCCCCGCCCTGCTCGCCCTCCAGATAAACCACCACGTGAGAACGCTCATAATCCAAGGGATTCAGGTCCGAATCCGCCCCCAGATGGACGGCGGGGCCACGCTGGTACAATCCCGCAGCCGGGGTTACGTTCCTGGGAGTAAGCTTTCGCTCGACTGTTACGATCCCGCGAATGTCTGCTGCATGCAGGACCGTCAGACTCCCCAAAGCGACCAAAACCCGGATCAGACTCGTATCCATGCCATACTCTCATCGGCACAACCAACTGAGTTCGACCTAAGTAGTTTTCCTTAAGTCCGCCATATACTTAGGCGGACTTTCCCCGACACCCGGCTCCCCCCGCGCAAAACTGCGGATCCTGTATGCAATTCCTCGGCCTGCTGGTGGAACTTCCTGCGCTCACATTTTGCGAAAATGTATCAACTAAACTCCCGAGTCAAGCGTCTAATTCGAAAGATCCCCAAGGAGGGAGGGGTGTGCGAAGCATCGTGCTCGTGATGTCGGCGATCGTGCTGGTGTCGTGCGAGCGCGCCACGCCCAGCAGCGCCACGACTCCGGTCCAGCCCGCGGCCACAGCCTCGGCTGCCGAGCCATCGCATGGGCAGCGCGAGATCCGGCTGACGGGCACCGTCGAGGCGGTGCATTCCTCGAAAGTGATCGTCCCGCAGACGATCGGCCAAGGCGGGCAGCTTACCCTTACCCACCTGATTCCCAACGGAACGCATGCCGAGAAGGGGGACCTGCTCGCCGAATTCGATCCCACTCAGCAGATCGACAACGGTCTGGCGGCGCGCGCCAAGTACGAGGACCTGGGCCATCAGGTGG
>DATIRX010000560.1:0-6845 GCA_035469225.1 Bryobacteraceae bacterium | reverse complement strand
CTTTCACACGTGGCGCCCAGCGCATATGAGCCCACGAAAATTACCGCTGCGTATTTCAACATGGATACGGTCTCCCTTGCCCTGGTTATCGATCATATCAGTCCTATAATGGGGATGGTTTATGAAGCGCTGCCTGCTCTTTCTCGCCGCCTGCTGTGCGGTGCAGGCGCACGACATCATCACCACTTCCATCACCTGGAGCCGCGACATCTCGCGCATCGTCAACAATCATTGCGCTTCCTGCCATCATCCGGGCGGAAGAGCCTTCTCGCTGATGACCTACGCCGAAGCCCGTCCCTGGGCCGTCGCCATCAAGGAAGAAATTCTTCGCCGCCGCATGCCTCCCTGGGGCGCGATCAAAGGCTTTGGCGAGTTTCGCAACGATCAGGCCCTGACGCCCGAAGAGATGGAGCGGATCGTGAGCTGGTCGGATGGCGGCGTCCCCGAAGGCGAGGAGAAGGATCTTCCACCGCCGCCCAAGTCTCTGGAGCCCGAGAAATTCACTCACCCCAAGGGAGAATTCCTTGTGAGCGGAGAGCTCGCGCTCGCGCGAGCGTTCAAAGTGGATGGACTGTGGCCCGAGAAGATCCCCGAGAAAGGCTCATTTCAGATCACCGCCCAGCTCCCCGACGGCACCATCCAGCCCCTGCTGTGGTTGCAGGATTACAAGAGTCAGTTCGGGCATCCGTTCCTCTACCGGACGCCCTTGAATCTTCCCGCGCGCACCGTGATCAAGGGAATTCCTGCGGGCGCGAGAATCGCGCTGCTACCGGCGAAGTAGGTAACGGCCGGCCTGAAGGCCGGCCCTACTTGCCTGTATAGCTCACGCGCCAGATCGACTTCGACCCTTCATCGGTCACCAGCATCGATCCGTCTTTCGCCACGGCAACACCCACCGGACGTCCCCAAACCTGGCCGTCCGCCGTGACGAATCCGGTGAGGAAATCCTGGTATACGCCGCTGGCTTTGCCTTTCTCCAGCGGAACTCGGATGACTTCGCCTCCGGACCGGTTCGCGCGATTCCAGGACCCATGCTCGGCCGCGAACAGATCCCCGCGATACTCCGCGGGAAACTGCGTGCCGGTATAGAACGTGATTCCCAGCGAAGCGCTGTGCGGCTGGATCAGAACATCGGGCACGATCACCTTACTCTTCAGTTCTGCGTGCGCGCCCTTGAGCCGGGGATCGGGATTCCCGCCCATGTAGAAGTACGGCCAGCCGTAAAAGCCGCCTTCCTTGACGGAAGAAACGTAGTCGGGAACCAGGTTGTCGCCCAGCTCATCCCGCTCGTTCACTGAGCACCAGACCTCTCCCGTGTCGGGATTCACGGCCAGCCCGACTGCATTCCGAATGCCCGACGCATAGATCTTCACGAACTTCCCGTCGGGAGTGTACTCCAGAATATCGGCGCGATTCTTCTCCCCGGGATGGCTGTCCGGATCGTCCACATTCGAGCCCGAGCCGACGGCCACGAACATCCGCTGCCCGTCTTTCGAAAAAACGATATCCCTGGTGTCGTGGAACCCGGCGGCGGGAAGATCCGAGACTAGCGTCTGCGCCGGACCGCTGGCCTTCATATCTCCATTCTTATAGGGAAAACGGAACACCGACTTCGGGTCGCTCACATAGACCCATTGCGGATTGGCTCCGTTGGGATAAAAATTGATTCCGAAAACTTTGCCCAGGCCGCCCGCGAACACCGAGCTTTGCTGCGCCTTGCCGTCCTTCGTGATTCCCCGGAAAACGACCACCTGGCCGGAGGCATCGGCCATGAAGAAGTCGCCATTGGGAGCGGTCCGGATCTGGCGGGCCGTGCCCACTTTCTCGGCATACAGTTCGACCTTGAAACCGGCCGGAGCCTTCGGCCAGGCATCCGCGGGCCGGGGAACAACGGTCGGGAAATTGGTCGCGGACTTGGTGGCGTAAGGCGCCGGCAGATCCGCCGGTGTGATCTTGTGGAAGGTTCCGGGCATCAGCGTCTTGGCGTCGGCGAAGGCCGCCTGTCCGGTTCGCAGGCTCTTGGCGTCCACTTTCTCGGCCGCCTGGATCACCATCCAGCCGGCGGCGATCACCATCAGTGCAGAGGCGCTCCAACTTAGTCTGTGCATGTTTCCTCCAAGTTCGAATCCTATCAGATCGCCGCGCGAATGTCCCTTGACAGATTCTGTATTTCTGTTATCATAGAACTATGGAAAGAACAGCCACCTATGCCGACATGTTCGCCGCGCTGGGTGCTGAGCCGCGCTTGCGGATTTTGCGGGCGCTGCTGGCGGCGCATCCGGACGGGATGGTCGTGGGCGAGATTCAAAACGAGCTGGGCATTGCAGCTTCCACCCTTTCGCATCACTTGGAAAAACTCAAGAATGAGGATCTGATCGCGGTGCGCCGGGAAAGCACTTTCCTGCGCTACACGGCCAATACTCCCGTGCTGGAGGAGCTGCTCGGATTCCTCTACGCGGAGTGCTGCACCCGCAACAAAGCCATCAAACCAGCCAAAATTACTCAGATCTGCAAATAAAGGAAGCATCCTCATGAACGTCAAAGAACAAGTGCAAGAGAAATACGGACAGGCGGCGCTGCGTGTAAAGGCGGGAGGAAGCTCCTGCTGCGGGGCGGCTTCGAGCTTACCGGGCTGCGTCGATCCGATTACTTCCAATCTCTACGATTCCGGTCAGACCAGCCAGATTCCCGAAGAGGCCGTCCTCGCATCCCTCGGCTGCGGGAACCCTACGGCCTTGGCTGCTTTGAAGCCCGGGGAAATCGTCCTGGACCTGGGATCCGGCGGCGGCATCGACGTGCTGCTTTCCGCCCGGCGCGTAGGCCCGTCCGGCAAGGCTTATGGCCTGGACATGACCGACGAAATGCTAGCTCTGGCGCGCGAAAACCAGCGCAAAGCGGGGGTCGAGAACGTCGAGTTCCTCAAGGGTGAAATCGAGCATATCCCCCTGCCCGACAACTCCGTCGATGTCATTATTTCCAACTGTGTGATTAATCTCTCGGCGGACAAGGACAGCGTGTTGCGGGAAGCGTTCCGCGTCCTGAAGCCCGGCGGACGTTTCGCCGTCTCCGACGTCGTGGTTCGCGGCGAGGTTCCCGACCAGGTGCGGCGCAGCATGGAACTGTGGTTCGGCTGCATCGCCGGTGCACTGCAGCAGGACCAATACACGGCTAAGCTGGCCCAGGCCGGTTTCGCGGAGATCGACATCGAACCAACGCGGGTCTACAGCATCGAGGACGCCCGGCAGTTCCTCGCCGGGGAAGGCATCGATGCCGGCGCGATCGCTCCCCTGGTGGAGGGAAAATTCATGAGCGCCTTCATCCGTGCAGCCAAGCCGAAAGCCTGCTGCGGCCCCACCTGCTGCAGCTGAGGCGTCGCTGCGAATGCCGCAGAAGACGCGCGTCCTGATTCTCTGCACCGGCAATTCGGCCCGCAGCCAGATGGCCGAAGGCCTGCTCCGCCACGATGCGGGCGAGCGCTTCGAAGTCTTCAGCGCCGGGACTCACCCGACGCGCGTGCGGCCCGAGGCGATCGCCGTCATGCGGGAGCTGGGCATCGATATTTCGGCCCACCGCTCCAAGAGTGTCGACGAATTCGTTGGTCAGCCTTTCGATTACGTACTCACCGTCTGCGACCACGCCCGCGAAAACTGTCCCGTATTTCCCGGCAAGACCGTCACGATTCACCGGAATTTTGAAGATCCGGCGGCATTGGAAGGCTCAGAGGAGCAGCGTCTCGCCCTGTTCCGTCGCGTACGGGACGAAATTCGGCGCTACCTCCGGCAATTCCCGAAATCCTATATGATTAGCGGCTAGGAGGGCTAAAGATGACGTTTCGCTCCGCCATCTTCTTCATCGCCGGGTTCCTTCTTTCCTGCTCTGCTGCATTCACTCAGGTGCCATCCGATGCGGAGATTCGTAAAATCCTCGCGGACCGGGTGGGCGCCGAAAACAACGGAATCGGCATCGTCGTCGGTGTGATCGACGCCAACGGCCGCAGGGTGGTTTCCTACGGCGGCCTCGCCAAGAACGACACTCGTCCCCTGAACGGTGACACCGTCTTCGAGATCGGTTCGATGAGCAAAGTGTTTACATCCCTTGTGCTCATGGACATGACGCGCCGCGGCGAAGTGGCCTTGACCGACCCGGTGTCGAAATATCTGCCCGCGACCGTCCAAGTGCCCGAGCGCAACAACCGCAAAATCACGCTGGCCGATCTCTCCACCCAGAGTTCCGGACTGCCGCGCATGCCCACCAACTTCGCGCCCAAGGACCCGAACAATCCCTACGCCGACTACTCGGTTCAGCAGATGTACGACTTCATTTCCGGATACCAGCTCACGCGGGACATCGGCTCGCAGTACGAATATTCCAATCTCGGGGTCGGCCTGCTGGGCCATGCGCTCTCGCTGCGCGCCGGTACCAGCTACGAGGCGATGGTGCGCTCGCGAATTTTGAATCCGCTGGGGATGAAGGACACCGCCGTTACCTTGACGCCCGAATTGAGGGCGCGCCTGGCCATGGGACATAACCAGACGATGGCTCCCGTCGCCAACTGGGACATCCCCACGCTCGCCGGCGCGGGCGCGCTCCGGTCCACCGCCAACGACATACTGATCTTCCTGGCGGCGAACCTGGGTTATGTGAAGACCCCGCTGGTCCAGGCCATGGCCGACGAGGTTTCCGTACGCAAACCCGCGGGCGCGCCGGATATGCAGATTGCTTATGCCTGGCACATTCAGAGCAAGGGCGGCAATTCGATCATCTGGCACAACGGCGGCACCGGCGGCTATCGCACCTATATGGGTTACGATCCTAAGGCCGGAACCGGGGTGGTGGTGCTCACCAACATTTCCACCAACGCCGGAACCGACGATATCGGCCGGCATCTTCTCGATGCCAGCTACCCGCTCTTGAAGGTGGATCCGCCGGCCGAGCACAAAGAAATCCCGCTCGACTCGAAGATTTTTGACCGGTACGTGGGCGTCTACCAGCTCGCCCCGAATGTGCTGATGACCATGTCGCGCGATGGAAATAAGTTCTATACCCAGCTGACCGGCCAGCCGAAGTTCGAAGTGTTCGCCGAAAGCGACCGGAAATTCTTCCTCAAGGTGGTGGACGCCCAGCTCACCTTCGATGTGGATGCCCAGGGCGCCGCCACACAGGTCACTCTGCATCAGAACGGCCGGGATCAGCCGGCCAAGCGAATCGACGAAGCGGAAGCCAGGCGTTCGGCCGACGAACTTGCCAAACGGGTGAAAGACCAGACTGCGGCGCCCGGAACCGAGGCGGCCCTCAAACGGTCCATCGAAGAGCTGCGCTCAGGCGAGCCGAGATACGATCGGATGAGCCCCCAGTTGGCCGACGTCACCCGCCAGCAGCTGCCGCAATTGAAGGCCGCGATCGCCCAGTTCGGGGCAGTGCAGTCGGTGACCTTCAAAAGCGTCGCCCCCAACGGTGCCGACGTCTTCGAAGTGAAGTTCGAGCATGGCGCGTCGGAATGGAGCATCATCCTCGGCCCCGACGGGAAGATCCAGGGCATGAGACTGCGTCCGCTCTAACCAGGACGCTCTAACCAGGAAAAGTTTCGCGGTGATATGATTGGGGCGTGCGAAAGGCCCTCTCGATCGTCATTTTGGCGATGCTGATCTTCGCCGGCTCACTCTGGCCGCAGGATCAGGTCTGGGTCTGCCCCATGGATCCGGATGTGCGCTCCAGCATTCCCGGCGTCTGCCCGCGCTGCGGCATGAAGCTCGCTTCCGGGCTTCCGGAAGCCACCGAATACCACATGGATCTCAGCACTTCGCCGCGCATGCTCCAGCCCGGTCAGCCGGCGCAATTGACCTTCGCCATCCATGACCCGTGGAAGGCCCGCCCCGTGACCAACTTCCAGGTGGTCCACGAAAAACTGTTCCACATGTTCGTGATCAGCCAGGACCTGGAATTTTTCGTGCACAATCACCCGGTATTCCAGCCCGACGGGTCTTTCCGCTACGACAATCTCACGCTGCCCAAAGCCGGCATGTACCGCGTCCTGGGCGATTTCTATCCGGACGGCGCCACGCCGCAGTTGATCGCCAAGACGATGATCGTGCCGGGGACGCCTCCCGCGCCGGTGCACCTTTCGCGCGATTATTCCCCGAAAGACGCAGCCAACCTGCAGGTGGAATTCAGAACCGATCCGCCCCAAGCGATCGCGGGTCTGAAGACCCAGCTGCATTTCACCGTGAAGCCTGGCGACGGACTCGAAAAGTATCTGGGCGCCTGGGGGCACATGCTGGCCGCCAGCGAGGACCTGATCGACCTGATCCACACGCATCCCTTCATCGCCGACGGCGGCCCGAACATCCAGTTCAATTTAACCTTCCCGCGGCCGGGGAATTATCGCGTGTGGGTCCAGTTCCAGCGCAACGGCCAAGTGAACACCGCGCACTTCGACATCCCCGTACAGGAATTGCAGTAGTTTATTTCACGATCTCTTCCTGGCAGATCACTTCCCTCAGCCGATCGTTCGGACGGTATGTGGCAGTAATCGTAACGGTCCAGGGCTTGGTGTAGTATTCGGGATCGTCGATGGTCGCCGTATACTCCAGCTTCGACGAATCCACGCGCGTGTATTTTTCCAGCACGTGCAGTTTCTCGCCATGCGGATGACCGGAAGCATTCAGCCAGGTACGGTCATTGAAGCCGACCACATCGACCATCAAGGAGTTACCTTCCCACCAGCCGTAGGAATCTCCCATGTAGGTTGGATTCGGATCCGCCGGATGCTTCAAGCCGGCTTTTGTACCAATGGGAATCGACCGGAAGATGTGTGTACCGCCCTCATAGACGATCACCACACGATT
>DATIRX010000559.1:0-3466 GCA_035469225.1 Bryobacteraceae bacterium | reverse complement strand
CCGGTCGTGCCGAAATACACGCCGCAGGAATCCAGCGAATCCACCGCCATGGCGTCGCGCAGGACGTTCACGTAGCAATCCTGCTGCGGCAGACCCTTGGTCAGCGGCTCCCAGTCGTTGCCGCCGGTCTTGCTGCGATAGACACGAAGCTTGCCCTGGTGGGGAAAGTGCTGCGAGTCGCTCTTGATGGGGACCACGTAGATGGTTTCCGGCTCATGCGCGTGCACGTCGATCACGAAACCGAACCCGCGCTTTCCATCGTCGTCCGGCAGGTTGCCGTTGACCTCCTTCCATAAATCTCCGGCGTTATCGCTGCGCAGGACGTCCCAGTGTTTCTGCATGAACAGAGTATTCGGGCGTGATTTGTGCTGCGCGATGCGGTGCACGCAGTGCCCGACTTCGGCGGTTGGGTCGGGGATGTATTCGGACCGAAGACCCTGATTGATGGCCTTCCAGGTGGCGCCGGCGTCGTCGGAGCGGAAAGCGCCCGCGGCGGAGATGGCGATGAAGATTCGCTGCGGGTTCTTAGGATCCAGCAGGATGGTGTGCAGACCCAATCCGCCGGCGCCGGGCTGCCAACCGGATCCGGTACCGTGCCCGCGCATTCCGGGCAGCTCCTGCCAGCTCTTTCCGCCGTCGGCCGTGCGGAACAAAGCAGCGTCTTCCACTCCGGCGTAAACCGTATCCGGGTCGGTCAGCGAGGGCTCCAGATGCCAGACGCGCTTGAACTCCCAGGGGTGCGGCGTCCCGTCATACCACTTGTGGGTGCCCGGGACCCCGTCGTAGACGAACTTGTTATCCACCGGCTCCCAGGTCTTGCCACCGTCATTGGAGCGCTGAATCATCTGACCGAACCAGCCGCTGGATTGCGAGGCATACAGGCGATTCGGATCCGCGGGCGAGCCTTTCAGGTGGTACAGTTCCCAGCCCGCGAAGTGGGGACCGCTGACGTCCCACTTCTGGCGCTTGCCGTCCGACTCCAGAATGAACGCGCCTTTGCGCGTGCCGACCAACACCCTCACCTTGCTCATCGTTCCTCCTTGTTCCTTCCTGGTGTGTATTCAGAATTTCGGCAGCAGCGGCGTTGCGTCATGCTCCCGCCACCGTCGCTGCACTTCGGCGAGGACTTCCTCGCGATGTTTCTCCATCCGTTCAATGGCAGCACAAGGCGCCTTGGTTTCTTCGTGCCGGGAGGCCCAGATCAGCAGGTCCAGCAGGACGGGGGCCAGATCAATGCCCTTCCTGGTCAAGCGGTAATTCACTTTTCGTCCGTCGGTCTGCTCGACCTTGGCAGAAATGATGCCGGCTGCTTCCAACTTGCGCAGACGGTCCGCCAGAATGTTGCTGGCGATCCCTTCGCCCGATTCCAAGAACTCTTTGTACGTTCGATAGCCGCGAACCATCAGATCTCTCACGATCAGCAAAGACCAGCGATCGCCGAGCATCTCCAGAGAGATGCTTACCGGGCACCCGGACCGTCGCGCGGACTTCCGCTTTCCAGGCACGGTGTCGATGCTAGCATGGATCACTTGCATATTGCAAGCGAAGATTTGGAGTGTGGAAGAAGCTACTTTTGGTCGCTGCCGGTGATGCTGCTGGCCAGGTAGTTGATCACCTTGGCCTCGTCGCGGGCGACTTCGTAATAGGCAGCTTTGAGCAGCTGGTCCTTGCGATTGAGCAAAGTCTCGCGGATGGTCTGCTGAACGGATGGATCATCCAAGACGCGTTGGCCGGCGGGCTCGCGCGTGATGACCTTCAGAATGCGATAGCCTTCCGCGGTTCGCTCCACCGGCGTCACCTCGCCGGGCTGCAGGGCCATGATGGCCTTGCGCAGTTCGGCATTGGCCTGCTCGAGCGCCGATTCCCTGACGAATCCGACGTCTCCGCCGGCCTGGGCCGAATCGGGGTCTTCCGAATAGTTCTGAGCAAGCATGGCGAAGTCCTCGCCGGCCTTGACCCGCGCGTACAGGCTGTCGATCTTCTTGCGCGCCTGCTGCTCATTCTGAGCCTTGTCATTGCGCAGGTTGCGGACGTTGGGATTCGGCGTCCCCGTCACCAGAATTTGCGCCAGATGGATTTGAGGCTCGGGCAGGTTGAAGTTGGCCTTGTTGTTGTTGTAGAACTCGGCGATATCTTTATCGGAGATGCTGATGCGGGACGTGGTCTCTTTATTGAGCAGTTTTTGGACACTGAGATCCCGGCGGAGCTGGGCCTTGAGATCCTCCACCGTCATCTTGCGTTCATTGAGCTGCTTCTGAAACTCTTCCTGCGTGTAGGGCGCCTTGAGCTCCGCGAACTTCGCGTCCACATCCGAATCAGTGGCCATCAAGCCGCGTTGCTCGGCGCGCTGCAGCATGATTTCGTTGTCGATAAGCGTGCGCAAGACTTCCAAACGCTGGATGGCAAGTTGATCGTCGCTGGGATGCTCGGATTGGCCGAACTGGGAATATTGGTATTGCTTATCGAGCTCGGCGAAGGTAATGGCGCGGCCGTTTACCGTGGCTGCCACGCCGGCCGGCGCGGACCGATTGCAGGCGGAACCGGCCAGCAGAAAGAGAGTAGCGGCAAGAGCGCGGCGCATGGGGTGGAAGCTTTATTCTAACAGCCTCATTTACGATACAGCTCGATGCGCGGATCGGCAGTACGCAAGTCGGCGACTTTCCGGAATCCGGCTTGGGTAAGTTTCTGGCGGGTTTCGGCCACGGCGGACGCGGGCTGCTCCGGACTCACGGCGAGGGCGATCGATTCGAAGGGCGTTAATGTACTTTCATTACACTCCAGTAGCCGCGGCTCAAAGTAGGCATACATCGTCCGAGCTCCGTGGGGGATGAAAATCGTGCAACCGGCCTCTCTTAGTTGGGCCGCCGCGGCCTGCCAGCCTTCGCCGGGGCGCTGGATCCAGCGAACGTCTTCGTAGGCCATGGCGATCAGCAGCGCGGCAGGAATCAGCAGGGCCCACCGGCTCACCTGCGTGCACGCCGCGATCAGGATGCTGATGGGAACCAGTACAAAGATGAGCTGGCGCGCGGCGAGGAAATACCCGAAGGTTGCGTCCGCGGAGGGGACCAGCACCAGGGGAACCGCCGCATAGATCGCCCAGAAGAGTTTTTGCTCGGTTGGGAGCGACGACCAGCCGAGCGCGAGGACTACGGCGATCAAGGCGAGTCCGGCTCCGATGTAGCCGGTGCCCATCAGCTCGTGAGGAATCACCAGAAGATCTTTGCCGCTGACCGCGAAGCGCACGCCGGCGTTCACGGCACCCTGCCACGCGGAATGGATTTTCAGGAACCAGGGGAGGAAGGCCAGCGAGGCTAACGCCACGGCCGTTCCCGCCAGCAGGATCGTCTGAGGCTTTCGTCTCGCGAACACCAGCCAGAGCAAGTGCGCAAGCGGAACAAAGATGCTGTAGGGCTGCGTATACAGACCGGCCGCGACCAGCGCGGCGTATCCGGCCGCCTTCCCGACC
>DATIRX010000558.1:0-17789 GCA_035469225.1 Bryobacteraceae bacterium | reverse complement strand
CATCGGATCCGAAGGTCTCCGTTGCAAAGAGCATCGCACTCCTGCAATCCACCGCGTCCAGTGTCTACGAGCAGCGCGCCTGTATTTCCTGCCCTCAGCAGATGCTTGTCGAAACGGCCACGGCGGCCGCCCGCGCCAAGGGAATTCCGGTCCGCGAAGATCTGTCCGCCAAAAACCTGGAGCAGATGCTCAAGGTCTACAAGAACCAGGCGGAGATGGCGATGCAAGGCGAGACGACTGGCGGGCACGTGCTCAGCTACGGCTACTTCACCATGGCGCTGGCCGCGGCCCGATATAAGCCCGACGCTGTGACGGCCGGCCTGGTTCATTCCATCGCCTCCTGGCAGATGCCAGATGGCAGTTGGCCCGGGCTGATCGAGCGCCCGCCCATGGAGTATTCCACCTTCAGCCACACGGCTCTTTCGATTCGCGCGCTCACGCTGTATGCTCCCGAAGGCCGCCGCGCCGAAATGGACGAAAAAGTCCGGAAGGCCCGCTCCTGGATGCTGTCCGCTACGCCCGCGAGTGCCGAGGAGCACGCCATGCGCATTATGGGCTTGGCCTGGAGTAATGCCTCACGCAAAGAAATCGAGGCCGCAACCAAACCCTGGATGGCGCTGCAAAACAAACAGGACGGCGGCTGGTCGCAATTGCCGCATCTGGATTCAGACGCTTACGCGACCGGCATGACCTTGTACGCACTGTTTCAGGCCGGTGTCTCGACAAAGAGCGAAGTGTACCGCAAGGGCCTCGCCTTCCTGCTTCGAAATCAGTACGAGGATGGTTCCTGGTTCGTGAAGACCCGTTCGTTTCCGACCCAGCCCCATTTCGAAAGCGGCTACCCGTTCGGTTACAACCAGTGGATTTCCGCGGCAGGCGCCTGCTGGGCTACCCTTGCCATCGCGGCCGCAATCTAGTTTTGGAACGGCTGCACTAACTTCGCTCTCGAAATAACCGGGCGCAGATAGTCAGGGCGCCGGTTCGATCCTGAGAAGGGCCCCGTCGTCTTCGTCGGTCAAGAGATACAGCAGCCCGTCAGGACCCTGGCGAACTTCGCGAATACGCTGGTGCAGTTCGGCGAGCAGGATTTCGCGGCGAAGCTCTTCCGTCTTGTCGTTGAACACGATCCGTTCCAGGTGTCCGGTGCCGGGAATTTCACCCATGCGCATGCTGCCGACGAAGGCGTTGTTTTTCCACGCAGGGAAGCGATCGCCGGTGTACACCGCCATGCCCGCGACTGCGATCGAAGGAACCCAAAACACGATGGGCTGTTCGATGCCTTCCCGCCACGGCACCTGGGAAACTCTGGGACCTTCGTACGTGCGGCCATAACTGGCTACCGGCCATCCATAGTTCTTGCCCGGCAGGATGATGTTGATTTCATCGCCGCCGTTGGGACCGTTTTCGTTGTTCCACAGCGCGCCCGTAACCGGATGGACGATCAGCCCCAGCGTGTTGCGATGTCCCATGGAATAGATCTCCGGCTTGTAACCGGCGCGGCCTACGAAGGGATTGTCCGGCGGAACAGTGCCGTCATCGCGCAGCCGCATGATCTTTCCGCGGTGACTGTTGGGATCCTGCGAGCTGTCGCTATTCGACGCGCCGTTCGACACGTAGATCATGCCGTCTCTGCCGAAGACCATGCGCGAGTTGTAACCGTTCGCGCTCTCCGGCAACCAATCGGCCGTGAAGATGTCCCGGACATCGGTCAGAGTGCTGCCCTCCAGGCGTCCACGAGCCAGCACGGTCGCGATCCGCTTGTTTTCACCCGGCTTGTTGTAGGTGAGATAGACCAGCTTGTTCTCGGCGAATTTAGGATGCAGCGCTACATCCATCAGCCCGGAGTTCCCGATTGTGAGCACCTTGGGTACGCCGCTCACCGGCAGGGCGTCGAGCTTACCGTCGCCGATCACGCCGCGAAACAGCCGGAGCCGTCCCGGACGTTCGGTAACCAGCATGCTTCCGTCGGGAAGAAACGCCAGGCTCCAGGGGTGCGACAACCCTCTTGCGACCACCGAAACCCGGATCCGGTGCTGTTCGGCAGTGTCCAGTATGAAAGGCCCGTCTCCCAACGGGCGTACCGGGACCCCGATCGGCTGCTGGGCGACGGCTCCCGCCACCAGGAGGACCATCAAAACCGCGGTCAGTAAGCTTGCGAAGGAATATCGGAGACGCATCAAGCTCGAACGTATCACTCGCCGCGCCGCTGTGCAAGCTCCCAGGAAGACGCTTATTTCTTGTCCTGCTTCGCTGCATCCACGATGGCGTTCAGCGTTGGAATGTCCTTCAATTCGGGCGCCGAGCTTTTGAAGGTCCGGATGTAGGCATAGATATCCTTCGCTTGCTTATCGGACAGCGCGCTTTCCGCGAAACTCGGCATGGAGGTAGAGGGAGCAAGCGGTGCTACGTTTGCACGTCCCCGGAGGAATGTGACGAAACCCTGCTCGGTGGCAAGATTTCCCCAGCGTCCTACGAAAGCGCGTCCGGTTTCGCCGTTGAAACCGTGACAGGCGTAACAGCCGTATGTGGAATAGAGCGCTTTTCCGGCCGCGGCGTTGCCAGTGACCGGACTGGTTGGCGGCGGGACGTTCGCGATCGGCGCGCCGCCACGTCCGCCGCGGCCTTGACCGTGAAGCGTCTGGAATGCCACGGCGAGAAAGAATAGCGCCAGCACCAAATAGTTTTTCTTCATGCCGATATCCTTAGCGGGGCTGCGTGATCACGTCGATCAGATAGGGTTCGCCGCGTTTCGCAGCGGCCACGCCTCGCTTCAATGCCGCCGATAATTTCGTCGGATCGGTTATGGGTCCCTCTCCCGCCATGCCGTAGCCCGCCGCCATTTTTACATAGTCGAGGTGAGGATCCCGAAGAGTGCTGCCGATGTGCGCGCGATCATCGCCGCGCCCGCGAACGCCGGCCATGTATTCAATGAACATGTATTCCTGGTGCCATGCGCGGTTGTTGTGCATCACAGTGAGCATCGGCAGCTTGTGATGGGTGGCCGTCCAGAGAACGCCGGGAGCGTAGTTGAGATCACCATCGGTCTGGACGTTGATGACGATTCGATTCCGGGCCTTGGCCGCGAGCGCGGCACCCACCGATGCCGGCGCGCCGTAACCCATTCCCCCGGCCCCCTGGCCGCCCAGGTAGCTATAGGGCTTGTTATGATCCCAAAGCTGTGCATGATGGCCGCCGGAAAAATTACTGGGGGAGGACAGGCACCAGTCTTCATTCATGATCAGCGGCCAGAGCTCCGCATAGATTCGCGCCGTGCTGATGGGAGAACCGTTCCAGCCCGCCCGCCTGCTCTCGACCGCTTGGGTGATGGCAGCGATGCGCGCGTCATGGTTCGCGGCGGCGTGCTTGGCGATTCTTGCCTGGATCCGCGTCTTCTGGTCGGCGGTCATCTGGCGCTTCACTTCTTCAATAATGAGGGGAAGGCTCGCCTCGGCATCCGCTTCGTTCGGAGGCGCCGTAGCAGCGCCACCTTTGCCGCCTCTACCGGCTCCGCCTCTGCCGCCCGCGCCGGGCACGGTGCCGCCGAAGCCGATGTTGACCGTGTCTCTTGTGGCCGCCGTTTTCGCCAGGGCTGGACCGGTGATGGACGCTTGGGCCCCGCCGGTTTCCAGGCCCAGGGTGTAGTCGTAGGTCGCGTCTGCGCCGGGGCCGCAAAGAGGATGACGCTGCGGGTAGCTCATGGGTCCGCCCGTCGCGGCCGTGCTGGTGGAAGCTCCCACCAGTTCAGCGAGCTCAACCGCCCGCTTTACTCCTTCGGGTGTTCGTAAACGTCCCACCGCGATTCTGGGATTTTGAGCGTCGAGCAAACCTTTGGCGATTTCTCGCGCCCGTGTCGCATCAATGGTCACAAACACCGGCGGCTTGTAGACCGGAACCTTCGCGTTCGGCGCATTGTCCTTTTGGATCTCGCTCCCCAGCACGACCAGCGTCGGTCCCATCGGCGGCGTAATGGCCTCGTTGTAGGCACGCTGAATTGCCACCAGTGCCTCATCAATCGTCTTTGGCTCCGAATCCCATTTCGTGTAGCTCCGGACCATCCCGGCCATATCGTGCGCGGTATGCGCGGCAATGAAGTCGGGATCATTGCCGGCGATCATCAAGACCGGGACTCGGTCATAGTAGGCCTGGTAAATCGACATGGCTCCGTGCTGCACTCCAATGGTCCCGTGCAGCAACGCCAGCATCGGTTTGCCCTCGGCCTTGGCGTATCCGTGGGCCATCGTCACCGCCGACTCTTCATGCAGCGCGGTGATGAACTCCGGCATCTTGTTGGGGGGATTGCCGTAGTTTATGAACGACTCCTGCAGACCTTCGAAACTGGATCCCGGGTTGGCGGCCACATATTCGATACCGAGCTCGCGAATGGTCTGAACCATCAGATCCGACCCAGGCCGCGTGATGGTGCGCACGGCCACCGGGGGCCGAACATTCCCTGTTTCGCGGGCCACTTGAGCGTCGGTCGGAGCCGGCACGGTGGGCGCGGCCGGCGCCGTGCCGGTCGCATTCCTGGGTGCCTGAGCTTCCACCAGGCCGGGCGTGGTTACCAGTGCCGCAGCTCCGGCTGCTCCGGCCGCGGCGTTTCTCAGGAAGCCGCGGCGACCAACGGAAGTCTTCTGTGATTTGGCCATGATCTGTTCCTTTCGGTCTTCTACCTGATTTGCGCCAGGCTTTGACCGATTTTATCGTAGCCGGAGGCCTAAGTCTGGGGTAACCCGCAACCTCCTTCGGCGTTCTATCTTCATTCTCCGCCGAATCACGCATCCGGCAGGTAGTAGAACCCCAGAACGGCGTAGCGTTGACGCCCCTATCCGCAGCCCCGCCGGAAGCGAACACGGCCAGCACGCCCCGCGCGAAGCACAAAGGCGATATCGTATAGACTTGGCCGCCAGGGAGGTTTTCATGAATCGTTTATTGACCGGAATCGGGCTAACCATCGTGCTGTTCGCGCCGGCCGTTGCCAGTGCTCAGATTCTGGTTGCCGGAGAAGGTCCCGTGGTGTACGGGCATCACCATCTGAACACCACGAACATGGACGCACAGAAGAAATGGTTTGCCGACACGCTCGGGGGCAGCGTGGTCAGGATCGGGTCGGGTGACCGGCAGCAGGAGATTATCCAGTTCCCGAATGTTCTGATCTTCTTCCGTCCCATGCAGGCGCCGACGGGCGGCTCGATCGGCACGACGGTGAACCACATCGGATTTTCCGTTCCCGATCTCAGGCCGCTGGTGGCGAAGATCAAGGCGAACGGCTTCAAAATGATCACGGCGGAATCGGTCGCCGCGAACGTGAAGGTGACCGACGACATCGCGGCCGCCAGTCCTACGACGAACCTCGCGTTTGCGCTCGGTCCGGAGGACGTCAAAGTAGAGTTCGTCGAAGTCAAGTCGCAGAAGGCTCCGATTCAGCTTCACCACATCCATTTCTTCGGGCAGATGAACACCGAGATGCAGGCGTGGTACGCCAAGACGTTCGGCGCGACGATGGTTCCCGCCAACCCGGCGTCCGCTTTCGTGGTGGATCAGCTGCCCGGCGTGTCCCTGAACTTCACGCCGTCTCCGGCGCCGACCGTCGGCACCACCGGCCGAGCGATCGATCACATCGGCTTCGAGATCAAGAACCTGGAGGCGTTTACCAAGAAGCTCGAAGCCCAGGGCATCAAACTGGATCGTCCCTACACCAAGGTGCCGCAGCTTGGCATCGCGATCGCGT
Organism: Bryobacteraceae bacterium; assembly: GCA_035469225.1. Lineage (GTDB taxonomy): Bacteria > Acidobacteriota > Terriglobia > Bryobacterales > Bryobacteraceae > Palsa-187. Next base: position 12,061 of record DATIRX010000558.1, on the reverse strand, counting down.
TCATCAAAGATCCCTGGGGAACGAATATCGAAATGACGGAAGGCCTCGCTGACCTCAAGTAGGGTTGGGTCAAATGAGGACCGTCATTTTCGCTCTGGCGTCGCTGCCTGCGTTTGCACAACTCGCGAGTCATCCGGACGCACCGATCCGCATCGGACACTATCACCTCAACGTCACGAGCGTCGAAGCCCATAAGAAGTTCTGGGCCGGCACGCTCGGCGGTAAGGCCATGAAGTTCGGCGGCATCGATGTCATTGAGTTTCCCGACGCGTTCATCTTCCTAAGGGTGCAAAAGCCGGCTGGCCCGACGCGCGGCACCGCCTTCGATCACATCGGCTTCGCGGTGCCCAACGTGCCGGCGATGGCGACTAAGCTGGCATCTGCGGGATATCAGGAAACCACCGGGAGGGAACCGAAGCCCGGTGAGCCACCGTCAGCGGCATCGGGCACGTCGGCGGTGTATGGACGCTTCGCGTATTTTCTTGGCCCTGACGGGGTGAAAATCGAGCTCGTGACGAGTGATCCAAAAGACGCGGCGGCCCCTATCGTTGCGCATCATATCCACTTCATCAACAAGCAGTACGTCGAGATGCAACAGTGGTACAGGAAGGCGTTTGATGCGACTCTGCGTCCGGGGCAAACCGACTTCTTCATTGGCGCCGACCTGCCGGGCGTCGGATACAGCCTCAACTTCTTCCGGTGGGAAGGCGACCAGTCAATCACTCACGTTCCCACGGCTGGCCGCGTTGTAGATCACGTGGGATTTGAAGTGAAGAACCTGGAGGCGTTCTGCAGGGCGCTTGAAGCGAAGGGCATCAAGCTCATGCGGCCTTACAAGAAAAGAGACGCCGCCATGAACAACATCGCCACTGCGACGATCGTCGACCCTTGGGGAGTCTCCATCGAGCTGACCGAGGGCCTGGACAAGATCAACTAACTTCGATTCTGAGTGCGCGCAGTCTCTGGTACGCGCTGTCTGCAGTCCCGATGATCGGGTGGATTACAAGGCCACCGGGAATCCCCTGGCGCCTGCGTGGTATTGGACCGCTGCTTTGCTTATCGGCATTGCCGCGTTATGCCAACCGCGAGTGGGCGCCGCGCAAGACCGCTATGTTCACCGAATGGAACGCTGGTGAGCCGGAGGTCCGGTAAGTACACGCAGTATTGAATCCACTGGTTAGGGAGCCGTCAGGAGTTGCATCCGTGCCACTAGGTGGGTACTGGGCAGTGCCCGATAAGGAGCATCATCGGCAGCGAGTGGGTCCCCAACTGTCCGTGGCCGGAACCAGGACGCGGAATCGATCCCCTGCGGGCAGACACACCCGAACATGCCCCTTCCGCTCACTCGTCCTGACCGGACATTTCTACTTGGCACGGACTAGGATATTTCGATTTGGCGTTGGCAACTGTTCCGAAGGCGCAAGGCTCAGTTGTGCGGCTCGGCTCAAAACGTAAAGCGCGCGACGATTTGGCCCGTTCGCGGCTGCGCCGCGCCCCCGTTGAACGTGCTGACGAAACCGTATCCCGATGACAGGGTTTGCGTACCGGCCACTCGAACCGTAGGCGAGGCCGGGTTCGGGGCGCCCGCGCCAATTACGAACGGGGACGAGCTGGCTGACACTGCCAGCGGATTCGCCAGGAACACGCGATTGAGCACGTTCTGGAACTCCGCCCGGATCTGGAGATTCATCCTCTCACGCATCCGGAAATTCCGGCCGATGCTCAAGGACTCAGCGGGCTGGCGCTGCCAGCGGTAATCGTTGTAGTAGGGAGCGGAGGTGCCGAACGTGCCCGCTGGAGCGTCCGACCAGGCCGCCGGATTCAGAACCAGCTGGGTGGTCGGGTCGAAGCACTTGCAGTTCGGATCGAAGTTCAGCAGTGGCTGGCCGGAAACCCGGTTCCAGAAAGTATTCCCACCGCCGAAAGTGGCGGGGTTCTGGGTACGGTTCAACTGCGTGAAAAAGGCGTTGTTGGAAGGTGGAGTGCGAATCACCTGGCCGCTTTGGTAGCGCAGAAGCGTACCGATGGTCCAGTCGCGCGCTACCCAGGACAGCACCTTGAATCCGGCATTGCCGGCAGCGAAGCCGGGTGTCGTGTAGTTAGCCGTGATCACCAGCATGAAGGGCCGGCTGAATGCCGAAATTTGCTTGTTCTGCTTGTAATTGAAAACGTCATTGATCAGATTTGGCGCCGGCGTCAGGTACGAGGTGTCGGAGGACACACCCAAGTTCTGCTCCTTCTGCCAAGTGAAGGCTGTGTCGACGCTCAGCCCGTGGGAGATGCGCTTCGTTACCTTGGCTTGCAGAGAGTCGTACCAGGTCACGCCCAGGGGCGGCCCCAGGAACGGAGGAACCCCTCCCCACTGCGGGTAGGGCCGCAGCGCCTGATTGAGAAATTGGCCGCTGGGAAAGCCGGGATACACGTTGTTCGGGTTGGCCAGCCATGGGAATCGTGAAATCACGGTTGGGGAGCTGATGGGCGTGACCAGCAACGCGCGGTCTGCTTGAACTGACGTATCGATTCCATACGTCGACTTCAGACCCTCCGGTGTCAGTGAATTGTAGCCGTAGGTCGACAGCAGCGGGGAGGTCCACCATACGCCGCGGTTCCCAACGTAGGTCGCCTCCACTACCAGATTGTTCGAGAGTTCGCGTTGTAGACCGATACTCCATTGGAAAATGCGCGGTGGCCGCCCCGAGTTGCGGTCCACGAAAATGAACGGCGATTGCGGCGGCCGTACGCCGGGTGCCGTCTCGCTGGGATAATTCGGGCGAAAATCAGGCCAGAAGATCGGAGCGTTGCCAAAGCGATTGCCGGCTCCATATGGATTCCCGTCCTGTAAAAGGGTCGCCGGCTCTCCGTATGAGACGGGATTGACCGTGTAGAAGTCCCCTACGTTGGGGGACAGGCCTGCCTGGTTCGGAGAGGTTCCGTACGACAAGCCGACGCCTGCCCTGAACACGGTCTTCGGGGTGATCTGATAGGCGGCTCCCAGGCGTGGTCCAAAGGCCCACGGATAGTTATGGTTGAAACTGCACTTGCACGTGGCTTGGTAGATCACCGAGCCCAATCGGTTGCCGGCCACCGGATTCGGTGTGCTGAACGCGGCGTCTTGCATGCGGCCATACTGTTCCTTCAGCAGAGTGACGTAGTCGTAACGCAGACCGTAGTCCAGCGTAAACTTGCGCGTCACTTTCCAGGTGTCCTGAATATACAGACCGAGGGAATGATTGCCTAGACGGTTACTCGACCCGGTGCCGTGGTTCAGCGAGAGGCTTCTGCCCAGCAGGAAGCTGGCGTAGCTGAATCCGGTAAGAGCATTTGTGCCCCGGCCGAGCTCCCACGGGTCGGCCGTCTGTTGTGCACCGAAACCGAGATTGCCGTTGGCGCGGGAATAGCTCAGGTTGGGAAATCCTTCAAACATCATCTCTCCGCCCATCTTGTAGGTATGGTTACCCTTCACCCAAGTCAGACTGGCATTCGCTGTAGGTTTGATGTCCTCCAGATACGCATAAGGATTGAAAATGCCCCCCACGTAGCTCATGCCGCCCCGGGAGGGATCGGACCCGATGCTGAGCCAGGGGAACAGCGTCGAAGCGGCGAAGTTCTTCGACCAGCCCAGCGAGGTTTGATCAAACGTCGGTGTCAGGTTGGGCTGCGTGGTGTACAGAAGGCCAGCCCCCAAATGCAGCAGCATGGTCGGCGTGACGCTATGGTCGTAGTTGACGCGAACGGTATGCGATTTCGTGTCCTGGATCACCGAGTTCGTAAACGGCGTTTGGAAATCATTGACCTGCGGAGAAAATGCCCGGGTTTGTGAGTAGAATCCGGATATCTTGATCATCGAGCTGAGATTGTGGTCCAGCTTGATCGACGGAATGGTGGTGTGCCGGTAATTGTCGTAGGCCGGGGCCTCGTAATTGTTGATCGCTTGCGTGGCCCGAGTTCCCACCGGATTCGGAAACATGGCCTGAATCTTCAGCGCCACTGGATCCATGTCGGTCTTCGGAATCGTGTTGTTCACGTAGGGATCGCGCACGGTGGCGCCGTTTACCGTACGTGTTGTGCTGGGATTGAAAACCTGATTCTGGAAAAGCGCTTGGCCGGCCGAGTCGGAAGCCGGCTGTCCGGCAATGGTCAACCGTCCCACAAGCGCGCCGCTGAAGTTGCCCTGGCGGTAGTCCAGAGTGGGAACGGTGTCCAGTCCAGTGGAGACCCGCTGGGTTTCGCGGAACTGCTCAAAGTTAAAGAAGAAGAACGTCTTGTCGTGGCCGTCATAGACCTTGGGGATCGCCAGCGGGCCGCCGAACGTAAACCCGTAGTCGTTCCGGCGCTGGCGGTTTCGAATGTGGTGGCCGGTACCGTCGTTGGTGAATGGCGTGGGGGAGTTAAGAGCTTCGTTCACGAGGTAATCGTAAGCGCTTCCATGGAACTGATTGGTGCCCGACTTCATGGTGTAGTTGAAGTATCCGCCCCCGGCCTGCCCGAATTCCGCCGAAAAATTGCTGACCTGGACCGAAACTTCCTGAATGGCATCGAGGCCGGTCTGGCTCACTTGCGTGAATTGCCGGTGAATCCCGTTGGTGGCGTCCTGGCCCTCTACGCGAATCGAATAGGTGCTGGACGGCATCCCGTTTACCCGCAGAGTGTTGTCGTTTGCGAATTGCGTGCCCGGCAGCAAAGTAACGGCCTGCAGCGGATTTCGAATATTACCCAGGCCGCCGGCATTGCCCAGCGTGATCGCCGGCAAATTGTTCAGCCGGTCCGTGCTGACGTTATGACTCAGCTCGCCGCTCTCCGTCTTGAGCAGCGGAGCAGCTTCCGTGACGGTGACCGACTCGCTGGTCGCCCCGACCTCAAGGACCACGTCGATGCGGATCGTGCCCGCCACCTGGACCGTGAGATTCTGGCGGATGAACCTCTTGAACCCCGCCACTGTCACCGACATCTCGTAGGTCCCGGCCGGTAACTGCGCGAGCGTGTAGTTGCCCGTGTCCGTGCTGGCGACCTCGTAAACGGCGCTGGTCGCAACGTTCTTCGCTTCGATCTTGGCGTTGGCGACTACGGCGCCGGCCGGATCGGCGATGGTGCCGGTGATGGCCCCGCGGTCGCTTTGCGCGAAAACAGCAAGAGCCAATAAAGTCAAGCCTGCCGCTGCAAAGAGTGAGCGCATGTTCGTTCCTCCCCTGGGAGTAAACCGAATTACTGGAGTCTAAGACCCGTCAGAATCCAAAGCTGCATAAGTTTACTCCCTACGTGATCGCGGGGTCAAGCAGGGCAGCGGGTATTGTCAACGGTCTGCCGAAGGCGAGCGCTCAGGGCGGGGCGGAGGCTCCTCCTGGCAAGACTGCTCAAGAAACCTAACCCAGTCGGAGGGCGTTGGGCAACTCGACTTGTGCAGCAGCGGTTAACCATTACTTGAGCCTGCCGGTAGCCCTGGGTTGTTCCCGCCAGAACCTTTTTAGGCGAGGAGTGCCTCGCGACACAAGGCACCCAGGCCCGCGAAGACCTGCCTATCCGTCTCAGTTTGCGGAAAGAAGTCTCGACACCTCCGATGAGAGCGCACTGTAACGCTGCTCGTCGAGACTTCCTGCACTGCGCCAGGCGACACGGCCGCGCTGATCGATCAGTATGAGATGTGCCGCCTTGGGATCGTTCAAACCCACCCGCTGCTTCCACGGATCCGTGCCGCCGTAGACGGTGATCACATTTTCGTGATCCGCTTTGGGCGTGCCTCGTCGCATGCCGCTATCGATGAACCACTTGCCCATCCTCGCCATGCCGCCGATCATGGGAATCTCGAAAAACGTGACCCCTGGTTTGGTTCCGAAATCCTGACGAAACCGCTTCGCCCAGGCTTCCACCTGAAACCGCGAGTCGTAAGTGAAGCCGAGCATCAACAACGCCACGTGCACGGATGCGGCTTGCGGAAGAACAGCCGTCCGGCCGCTCAAGAATTCTCCCTTTAGCGGCGGTAACGGGTCCCCAACGGCCAGTTCGGCAAGGGGTGCGGCGGCTGACGCCGTCAACGCTACCCCCAGCATCGCCAGAATCAGTATGGTCATCGGAGCGCTCCCGTTCCCTTTAGCTTCAATGGCTCAACGTGTTCCTGCAGGTGGTGTATCTCCGGGTGTGCCAATTTGCTTCTCGATACAGTTTGATCTTAAAGAAAAATGGTTTTACTGTAAAGAATAACCGGAAGCTTACTTTCCTGAGCGGAAAAAACCCGCCGCAAACAGGCACTGGGAGGAAAACGACCTTCGCCATGACGTCCGACACCATCACCACGGGGCTCAAGAACTACGCCATCGGAAGCAAGCTGCGGCGTTTGCGCTTGCGTAAGAGCATGGGACTGGTGGAGTTAGCCAAACATACCGGCCTTTCCCCCGCGCTGCTCTCCAAACTGGAGCGGGATGTGATGCACCCCACGTTGCCTACACTGTTGCGGATCGCCATGGTGTTCAGCGTGGGACTGGAATACTTCTTCAATCCGGAACCCAAGCCGGTGTTGGCAATTGTCCGCAAGAAGGACCGCCTGCGCTTCCCGGATTCACCGGACGCCCGCAAGATCGCCTACTCCTTCGAGAGCCTGGACTTTCCGGTGTCCAACCGCGCGCTGAATTCCTACCTGGCCGAATTCGAACCGATCGACGAAGAGAAAGTCAGGGTCCACGAACACACCGGGATCGAATTTCTGTACGTTCTTTCCGGCCGGCTGGAACTGCGCGTCGGAGCAGACCAGCACGACCTCTCGGAAGGCGATTCCATCTATTTCGATTCCGCTGTGCCGCATGGGTACCGCAGACACGGGTCCAAGCGCACAACGGCGGTCGTGGTGACTGTTGAACCTCGGGAGTGACGAGGCTGCTGACAAAACGGGTTGGGTTGGCCGAGCGGGCCATCGGAGGCACGCTAAGTAATGGAGTTTGAACTGGAGCCACCGGCCCGGATCGAACCGGCGACCTGCGGATTACGAAACCACATGTGTCAAGTCCCATCTTTAGTCTTTTTTCGTGTTGCGTCACGCATTAAGTCTGGAATGGGCTGCCTCCCGTCCTCGTAGTGTGTCTTTATTTCAAAGCGGTCGGGCCGCCGGCGTGTCACCCGAGTACCTCGGCTCATGAACACTAGCGATTGGGCTATCTGCAGTTCCAATCTGCCAAATCTTGCGCGAGTACTCCAGAACCATGCGATCACTCGAAAATGGCCCGATCCGCGCCACGTTCAGGATGGACATGCGCATCCAACGGTCCGCATCGACGAAGGACTGGCCCGCTCTCACCTGCGCTTCAGCGTATGGCCGGAAGTCGGTCAGATGCAGGTGCTCGTCGTTCACGCTGAGCAAGCGGGTCCTGATCCAATCGAACAGTGCTGGCTCCTCGGAACAGAACATCTTTGAGGACAACACATCCACCACGCGCTTGACGCGCGGATTACGCTCGTAGTGCTCCCAGGGCCGATAGGCGTGCTGCTCGCGCTGGGCCCGAACCTCCGCCGCCGTGAGGCCGAACGTGAACATATTCTCCGCGCCGACCGCTTCTCGGATCTCGATGGTGGATCCGTCCAGCGTTCCGATGGTGACCGCGCCATTCAGGGCCATCTTCATGTTGCCGGTTCCCGAGGCTTCGGTTCCGGCGGTGGAAATTTGCTCGCTCAGATCGGCCGCCGGGATGATCTTCTCCGCCAGCGACACGCGATAGTCGGGAAGAAACACAACCTTCATCCAGGAATTGGCCCGCGGATCGGCGTTAATCACTTGCCCGACATTGTGGATCAGCTTGATAACCTGTTGCGCGAACCAGTAGCCGGGTGCGGCTTTCCCCGCGAAGATGTAGGTCCGGGGAGCCACCGGATGGCGGCCATCCTCCACCAGCCCGAGATACTCGCCGACGATGTGGAGCACATTGAGCAGTTGCCGCTTATACGCGTGGATCCGCTTCACGTGAACGTCGAAGAGGGAATCGGGATCCACCTGGATGTGCAGTTCCCGGATCATCCCGGCGAGCTTTTCCTTATTGGCGCGCTTGACCCTCCGGAATTCGGTCCGGAACCCGGGGTCTTCCGCGTGCCGCTCCAGCGCTCCGAGCCGCGACAGATCTCTGATCCATGCATCGCCAATGGTAGCGGTGATCAAGCCCGCGAGCGCCGGGTTCGCCACCAGCAGCCACCGCCGCTGGCTGATACCGTTGGTCACGTTGTGGAAACGTTCCGGCCATAGCTGAAAACAGTCCGGTGCGAGCGACGTTTGAATCGCTTCGGCGTGAATCCTGGACACGCCGTTGATCGCGTGGCTCCCGAACATCGCCAGGTGGGCCATCCGCACCTGTTTGGGATCCGACTCCTCGATGATCGACATCCGTCTTAGCCGGCCGGCGTCTCCCGGGCAAGCCAGCGACACCCGGTCCAGAACACGGCGGTTGATCTCAAAGATGATCTGCAGATGCCGCGGGACCACCGCCTCCAGCAGCGTCACCGGCCATTTCTCGAGCGCTTCCGGCGCGAGCGTGTGATTCGTGTACGCGATGGTCGCCTGCGTCACCGGCCAAGCCTCGTCCCATTCCAGATTCTTCTCGTCAATCAAAATGCGCATCAACTCGGCCACCGCCAGCGCCGGATGCGTGTCGTTCAGTTGAATTGCGACATGCTGGCCGAGTTCGCGGCAATCCCGGTGCTCTTGCTCAAATCTGCGGATGATATCGCGCAAGGCGCAGGCGGCCAGGAAGTACTCCTGCAGAAAGCGTAACTCGTGGCCGGCCTCCAGGGCATCCGGCGGATACAGCACTTTGGAGACGGTTTCGGATGAGATCTTCTGTTCCACGGCTTTGAAATAGTCCCCGGCGTTGAAGATCCGCATATCGAAGTCATGGGAGGATCGCGCCGAATACAGCCGCAGGAAATTGACGGTCTGCCCGCCAAAGCCGACGATCGGCACGTCATGCGGAATTCCCATGAGAACGTTCCAGTCCAGCCACATCGGGTTGTAACCGCTCTTACGGTCGACGCTGTGCTCGATGCGTCCGCGGATCGGCACTACGCAGCCTTCCGCGGAGCGGGTGATCTGCCAGGGAGTTCCCTGCGCAAGCCAATGTTCCGGTGTCTCGCGCTGGTATCCGCGATCGATCTCCTGCTTGAAAAGTCCATATTCGTAGTTGATTCCGTAACCGAATCCGGGCAGATTCAGCGTAGCCAGCGAGTCCAGAAGGCATGCGGCTAAGCGTCCGAGCCCGCCATTCCCAAGGGCCGGATCCGGCTCACTCGCCTCTATTTCGTCCAGGTTCGCTCCCAAAGTGCGTAGCGCCTCCCGGCACTGCTCGCGAATTCCCAAGTTCAGGAGATTGTTTCCCAGATATTGCCCCGGCAGGAATTCGATCGACAGATAGTACAGACGTTTGGAGTCGTTCCGCCGGTAGCGCTCCCGGGTTTCAAGCATCCGCTCGACCATCAGGTCCCGGCACGACAGCGCGACCGCGACAAACAGCTCGTGAGGGGACAGGTCGCGCCAGGCCTTGCCCAGCGAATATTTGACGTGCCGCTGGATGGCCTCTTGCAGGCCCGTAACCGAAACGGCTGCGGCGGGTCTGGGAGCGAGGGGGTCCGTCGCAGTCACACCACGCTCGCGGGCTTGGATTGGAATGCGGACACCGCCTCCGCTTTGTTTGGATAAATGTCGAAGATCCGGTGCAGGCGCACCAGCTCAAAGGCTCCTCGGACCTGCTTGGACATCCCGCACAGCTTCAGGTCACCCTTCCTGGCGCTGAGCTGCCGCAAACACGAGAGCATCGCACCCAGTCCCGAGCTGTCCATGAACCGCACACGGCTCAGATCGAACACCACTTTTGTATTCGTCTGGAGTACTGGCGCGATGTCGCGCTTGAGCTCGGGTGCGTTGCTCGCGTCCAGTTCGTCGACCGATACCACCACTGCCACTACGTCGCCGATTTTATCGATGGTCAGTTCCACTAGAATGCAGCCCCTTCCTGTATGGAATTTCGATGTTGCTACGATGTTTCATCAAGGAAACGCAGTTCCGCCCTAGCTCGTCGCGGTAATACCGCACCTGATCCACGCTTTTGGAAATGATATGGGTTCCGAATCCACACTCCCGCGTGCCGTCCACCACCGGAGGCGGCAACGCGGCTGCATCGAACCCGGCTCCCAGATCGCGGAGAATGATTGTAATCGTGTCTTGGCGGGCCGCCGCTTCCACATGGATCCATTGGTCAGGGCGGCCATGGTAGGCGTGACGCATGATGTTGCTGGCCGCTTCTGTGACCGCCGTTTCTAATTCACTCACCAGGACTTCATCAGGAACCGGGTCCTGCAGCGCGCCGCAGAACTCGCGCACGAAGCGACGAACCTTGCGCAGCTCGGATAAAGCACTCCCAATCTCCATCTCCACTCGGGCCTGGAGGGCCGGTTGATCCCCGATCCTGATCGCGACGCTGGTCAGATCGTCGTTCAGCCGTCCGGGTCCAGCGAAAGCCGAGACAGCCTGGCGAATAGAATCCGCAAGAAGGGAGGGGGGCAACCCTGCATTCCTTTCCACGTGTGTGATGATCCGGTCCAGGCCAAATAGCTCTCCGGCCGCGTTGCGCGCTTCGGTGATTCCGTCCGAGTATAGGAGCACGACATCATTCGGATCGAACGGTACGGCAATCTGATCGAAGATCTCGCCTTCGCGGATGCCCAGTGGCAGATTGTCCCCGCGCTGGAGCTCGCATCGCCGGGTGGCGGAATGCCAATGAATCACCCCGGTGTGACCGCAGTCCACGATGGTCATGACACGGCGGTCCAGATCCATGCGGGCATAGCACACGGTCACAAAACTCTCCAGATCGATCAGTTGTCGCACGATTCCCGCGTGCGTCAACGCGACGATGTCCTTGGGCTCGGGCAGATGGCCGTTGGGCGGGACCGACAGCAGGCTGTTGAGCGCTTTGAAGAACTGGCTCTTGACGGCGGCTCCCAGCAGGGCCGCGGGAATCCCCTTTCCCATGACGTCTCCCACGATTACGTCCAGCCTGCGGTCCGGATGGTTGAGAAAAACGTAGAAGTCGCCATCGATCTTCTGAGAGGGGCTCGTAAGCGCCTCGATTTCGAGGCCGGGAATCTCGGGCGGCTGGCTGAGTAAAAGCGACTGCTGGATCCGCAGCCCCACCTCGGCGTCACGCGACCGGAGCTGCTCCAGTTCCGCACTGATCGCTCGCTCGTGCACGACCAGCTCCTCTTTGAGTTGATTGGCGGCCTGCAGTTGGACGGTCCGCATGATCACCCGCTGCTCCAGTTCCGCATTGAGCTTGAGGATTTCCGCTTCCGCCCGCTTGCGGGCCCTGGATTGCTCGCCTTCGAGCACCGCACGCTCGACAGCAGGCCCCAAACGCGCCAAACGGTCTTTGAGCACGTAGTCGTTGGCGCCGGCCTTGATAACGTCGACCGCCGCCTCGTCCCCCAGCATTCCAGTCACCACGATGATCGGCAAATCGGGATCCGATTGCCGGGCCAGCTGGACCGCTGCGCGCCCATCGAAATGAGGAAGCGAATAGTCGGCCAGTACGACGTCGGGATGGAACTGGGCAAGCGCCTGGATGAACCCCTCGCGTGTATCCGCGCGCTCCAGGACGAACCGCACACCCGACTTGCGCAGCTGCTTCTCCACCAGCTCCGCGTCCGAGGCCATGTCCTCCAAGTGCAGGATTCGGAGATCGACAGGTTTTGCCACGGGTGCCGGACTGGTCAGACCTGGGCTCACTTAGGGCACCCTGTTAATGACCAGCCAGTAGAGACCCAGCTTGGTGATGGTGTCCGCGAACTGGCCGAACTCCACCGGCTTGGCGATGTAGCTGTTGACGCCGAGCTGGTAGCATTCCTTCAAATCGCGGTCCTCCTTGGAGGAAGTCAGGATGGCGATCGGGATCGTTCGTGTTGTTTCATCGCCTTTCAGCCGGCGCAGAACTTCGATCCCGTCCACTTTCGGCAGGCGCAGATCGAGCAGGATCACTTTAGGCTTCACGCCAGCCGGAACTGCGGCGTACGAACCGGTCCGAAAAATGAAATCGAGCGC
>DATIRX010000557.1:0-2703 GCA_035469225.1 Bryobacteraceae bacterium | reverse complement strand
CTGTTCGTCCGCCATGCCCTTGTCCCTAATATATTTATGCCAGAGTGTAGCACCGCTCGACACTCTTCGGAAAAGGATTGCCTTAGCGGACGATAAACGTTAGACCTCTATCGGAAGTGACGCGGCCGAGAAGTCTGGTATTGGGCGGAACAGCTGGAGCGCCGCGTCAGTTTCGATAGAGCCGTTTGAAGTGAGCCGCTCGCGTTTGCGGTGGACGCGTCACCACGGCGTATGCATTTTGAATGGCGTTTTGGTACCTGTGGGGCAGACCGCGCGACGGGAAGCGACGGCCTGTAGCGTGGATGAGGAGTGTCGCGGCGTAGCGGATTCTGTGTCGCCAGGGTCCCGAAGCGTCGCCTGAGCGCTTAGTGCAACCCGTTGGGCACACCTCGGGCATCCGGGCCCCCTGGCCCGCGTGGCCGGTCAGGAGAAAGGCTCTGCTAGGAGGAATTGAGTTCACGTCTTCGGCTTTGCCGGTGACGGGATAGCTCGCGGGGGATGATCATCTCGATGACCTCGACTGCCCCACCGCAGAAGGGACATTGCCTGCTGGGCGTTGAGGGGCTGGCCGAAGTCGTCTCCGGTTGCGCCGCCTCCTGGCCCACCAGCGCCCGGCACAGCGCCGCCCGTTGGCGCCGGCAGCGGTTGGCCATCCAGCCGTAATGGCGGATGCGCACGAAGCCCTTCGGCAACACGTGCAGCAGGAAGCGCCGGATGAACTCTTCGGCCGCCAGCGTCATCTTGCGTTGCTTTCCGCCGTGGGCGTAGTCCTTCCAGCGAAAAGTCACCTTGCCGTCTTCCATGCCGAGCAAACGGTGATTGGAGATGGCCACCCGGTGTGTGTAGCGCGCCAGGTAGTGCAGGACGTGCTCCGGGCCACCAAAAGGCTTCCTAAGGTCGACCACCCAATCGTGGCGGTGCAGCGTGTGGAGGAAACGTGCGAAAGATCGTGGCTCCTGAAGCCACTGTAAGGACCCGTGAAAGGCCAGTTTCTTGCGGCGGAAAAGGCACTTCAGTCCATCGGTGAACTTGCCGCGGAACACTTCACTCAGCACCTCCTTCGGCAGAAAGAAACCGGCGCACTTCGGTCGAATCCAGCGGGTGCGGCCGGGGGCGAAGCCTCCCCCCGGCAACACGCAATGGATATGCGGATGATGGATCAGTGTTTGTCCCCAGGTGTGCAGCACGCACAAAAAGCCGATCTCGGCGCCCAGGCGCTTGGGGTTCGCCGCCACCTCCAACAGGGTGGCGGCGACCGAGCGGAACAGCAGTTCGTACAACACGCGCTTGTTCTGCAACATCAGTTCGGAGAGTTGATGGGGCACCGTGAAGACGGCGTGGAAGTATCCCAGCGGGACCAGGTCGCGGGTGCGCGCCGCGATCCAGCGGTTGCGCGCTCCGCTCTGGCACTTGGGACAGTGCCGATTGCGGCAGGAGTTGAAGGAGAAACCGAAATCGTGCCCGCAACTGGTGCAGCGGTCGCGGTGCCTGCCGAGCGCGGAAGTACGGCAGCGCTCGATCGCCCGCATGACTTTATGCTGCGGCCAGGAGATGCGGGTGCGGCTGCGCTGGAGGAAGCTTCCGGCGCAGGTGCGGAAGACATCGGCCACCTCCAAAGTGGGCCGGTTCATTTTTCTTTTGGCTCCCCGTCGGCCTTGACCACCAGTTCGAGCGCGTCCAGCGGGTTGGTGGGCGCCTCGAGATGCCGCTTGGAGAGGTGGACGTAGAGTTCGGTGTCGCGCAGGTCGGCATGGCCCATCAGTTCCTTCACCGTGATGAGGTCGGTGCCGGCTTCGACCAGGTGGGTGGCGAAGCTGTGGCGTAGGGTGTGGGGATGAATGCGTTTGGCAAGGCCGGCGCGGCGTGCCGCGAAGCGGCAGGCGTTCCAGACCGTCTTGTCCCGCATCGGCTGGCCGGCGAAACGGTGCTGGTGGTTGGGGAAGAGCCACGGGCTGGACTTGTCGGGCAGGGAGCGCCACCAGGTAATCAGTTGGTGAAGGAGAGTGGAACTGAGCGGCACGTCGCGGTCCTTGCCTCCCTTGCCCTGGCGGATGTGGATCATCATGCGGGCGCGGTCGATGTCCTGGGCTTGCAGGCGGCAGACTTCGGCGCGGCGCATGCCGGTGGCGTAGAGGGTCATGAGGATGGTGCGGTGGCGGAGGTTGGCGGCGCCGTGAATGAGGCGCGCGGTCTCCTCGGGGCTAAGCACAGTGGGGAGCTTGCGGGGTGTTTTGGGCAGGGGCAGGTCGTCACGACGGAAGGGACGTTTGAGAACCTTCCAATACAAGAACCGCAGAGCGCACATGCGCTGCATGACGGTGTGGGACGCCAGCTTCCGGTCCTGAAACAGATACGTCTGAAACTGGCGAATCTGCTCCGTACCGAGTCGTTCCGGCGAGCGGTGGAAGTATTCAGCAAACTGCCGAATGGCACTGACGTAAGCACGTACGGTAGCCTTGGAGTAATTCCGGCGATCGAGTTCCTCGATCACCCTTTTTCTCAGTTGGGTCACAGGGACCTCCTTGTGACCCACACACTATCGGGTTGCCCACACCGCCGCATCCCTTGCGTACGCGCAGCGTCCGCCGCGCGAGCGTCTTAGTTCAAACGGCGTTATCGGAATGTGGCTGTATTGGATCGCAGTCTGCCTCATTGTCCGGGATCCTGTGTGCCGTCATGCGCTGCCGCCGGATGGCCGGGTGG
>DATIRX010000556.1:0-3843 GCA_035469225.1 Bryobacteraceae bacterium | reverse complement strand
TTAGGTGAAGATTTCCAACGGCTTCATCCCAAAATCCAAGAGCGTTTCGGGTTTGATAGTAAATCTCGCAAGCGAGCCATCGGGCGCGGCATCATGGACCGGGTTTGGCGCGGTAAGTTCTTCACCACCCCCTTTCTCATGGTGGGCACGTGGCGCAACATTATGTTCCCGGAAAAAGCGAAAACGTCCCATTTACAATCGAAAACTGGGCTTACGTCGACACTCTCGGCCGCGAAACTGTAACCGAACTCCGTACCTTCAAACTAGGGCGGGAACGTCGATTTGACGCTTACATGGTGAGAGATCCTCTTCGCAACCAAGTCGTCGACTACGTGGGCACTCACCAGCATTTGGCCGTCGATCTCCACCTTCGTGTTACCGACAATGGCGGTCTTCGTATTGAGTCTGGCGAACAGCGGTTCTACGAAGGCCGTATCGCTTTCAAGTTCCCCATGTGCTTCTCCGGGAAGGCTTACGTCTACGTCTGGTTCGACGAGGCGATCGGTAGATACAGAATCGAATGTGAAGTCAAAAACGAGTTCTGGGGACCGCTGTTTGGCTTTGTCGGCACGTTTGATGTTGAGTGGGAAGAGGTGGACCCGGCTAACATTCCGAAATCAATCATGCCAAAGCGCGAGGAATCTCGGAGATAGGTTCGCGTTGGACTGTAATTTGGGTCCACAATCTTAAATCTGGTGGAGAGGGATATCCGTTCGTTCATGCTCGCGCAGCGGTTCCGCTTCCGATATCCGGGCGTTAGTTAGCCGGGCCCGAGGGCCGCGAAACGGCGTTCTGGGAAGTTACTCCCGAGAAGTCGGCTTCACGTCAGCGACGCAGTTGATGTAGCCAGGATGCAGGGCTCAAACCGCTCATCCAGGCACCTCGGGCTTGGTGCTGGGGGATCATTTCGCTCCCTGCTTCGCGGCCTGTTCGGCGGCTTTCTTTTCCTGCGCCCGCGCCCCCGCGAGGACGTTCATCATGGTGTAGTTCCCCTCGTGGCATTCGTAATCAAAGATCCCTTCCTGCGTTTTCCGCATGGGGATCTCGGCGCTCCAGGGTTTGGTGAATGCGGTGGGATCGTCGACCGTGAATTTATAGAGGATGGTGTTCTCGTCCACGCGAGTCAGGCGTTCCACCAGGTGCAGGTTTTCGTCGGCTCCCAGGAAATCGTTCCTGCCGATGAAATTGGTGGTGTCGATCACCAGCGTATCGCCCTCCCACCTGCCGCGTGCGTCCCCCATATATGCGCGGACGCCCTGGGGAGCATGCGGCCGCCCATCCAGAGGAATGATGCGAGCTTCGTACATCATCTCCTGAAGAATCGCGACGTAGCCGGCGCCCTGCACAATCTGGAAAAAGTTGTTGTTCGGCGTGGGAACCATCGGCAGTCCGCGCGAGATGCAGCGGATCCGCAAGGGCAGGTCCTCGGGGCCCCTGGGCACGCGTTCCGCCTGCGTCTGGGCGGCCCGTTTCTGGCGGGTCTCCGGGGTGAAAGGAAGTCTCCCATCCGGCGGGTCCACGATGAGCGAGGTGCGTCTGCTGGCTACGACTGCTGTTCCCCGGTCCCGCCAGAACTCGTTGTAGTTGCGGTTGAGGTCGGTCTCCTTGCTGCCGTCGCGGCGATCCGTGTTGACCTGCTGCAGCGTCCGTCGCTCGTATTCCGCGGCTTCCTGTTCGGTCAAAAATTCCTTGCCGGCGAACTCGGGCGGACGCTCCAGAGGGGTGAGCGTAGCGGTGGCCCAGACTCCCTGGAAGGCGGGTTGGCCGTCGGGGGTGCGCCGGATCGATCTGGTCTGGGCCCGCACCGGCGTTAGAAGCGCGAGCCACATCAACGCGACCGCTGCTTTGGACATCGGAGACTCCCGACTACGGAGTACGGGATGCGGTATACGCGGCGATGTTGAGCAAATCGTCCGCGGTCAGGCCGGCGACGACGGGTTTCATCAGCTCCGTCCAGACTCCCTTGCGGGCGCCCTGCTGCATGTCAAACAGCTGCCGGACCAGGTAACTGGGAGAGCGTCCGGCGATACCCGGCACCGGACCCAGTCCCTTCAGATCGGCGCCATGGCAGAGGCCGCACTGCGTGGTCTTTCCGCCGCCCTTGGTCACCAGAGCCTCGCCTTTCTTGATGCTGCCGACGGGCACGTAGGCGAAAAAGCCGGAGCGCGGGTTGCGCAGCACTTCGGTGCCTTCGGCATCCTCCGGGGTCTCGATGATGCGCTGGCCGAGCGGTTCTTTCTCATTGCCCTCGAGCGTCAGGTACATGCCGCCGGCGATGCGGGTCTTGGGCACCGTGCTGGTTTCCACCACTTTGATCCAGGGCGTCCATTTCATCGAACCGAAGTACTCGGCAGCGGCCTTGATTTCGTCTTCGGTCATCCCCTTGGCGATGGCGATCATGGCGTTGGTGTTGGCCTTGCGCGGCTCGGCGCTCTTGCGGCTGTCGCTGCGGAAGTCCATCATCTGCTGGATGAAGTACGAAACCGGGAGACCGGCCACGCCGGCGTTTTCGGGACGGCCCTTCCCGTTGGGGTAGTGGCACAGGCTGCAGGCGCGCACGTCGGGTCTCTTGCCGTGCGCCACTATGTCGGGCATCTTGGGATGATCGCCCGGATACCAGTCGGCCGGGCCGAAGCCGTCGCTGATCTGGGCACGGGTGAATTCCAGGGTGCTGCCGGGAAGATGTTTTGTGCTGGTGTCCGGCGGAGGTGCGGGAGCCTTGGCCGCGGTTGCATTGGCGGCGGGGGGTGCGGGAGCGATGGCGTAGGCCCACGCCGGCGGATCGGCCGCCAGCGAAACGCCCGCTGCTGACACAAACACAATGATGGCAAGGCCGAACGTGCTCTTCATAAAGTCTCCTTTGCGAATTTCAACTCGATTCGAATGAACCTTAGAGGCGCATCACTGACATTCTCGTCCTGATGGGCGATGCCGGGTTCCACCCAGCGGACCTGTTTGGCGGCGTAACGGCTATCGCGGGTGGTGCCGTCCGCCATGGTCAGGTGCATGTTCTGATCGGTCAGATGCACCAGGACGGCGCCTGTACGCGGGTGCGTGTGCTGCCGCAGCTTTTCATGGGGTGCAATGCTGACGCGGATTACGCGGACGTATTCGTTCTCGAACTCGACGTGATAATGCTGAGGGTCGATCACGGTTGCGTCGAGTTTTTCGGGAGGCGCGGGCGTCGCGCCGGCGGGCGGCTTACCTGGTTGACGGGGCTCGATTTGCACGGCCTCAAATGGGTTACTGGTCAGGTTCTCGCTGCGATGGGTGCTGGGAGCCGACCACATCAGGTCCCCGGCGCGATTGCGCAATTCCTGGCTGGCGCCCTCGGGCGAGGTGAGCCGGTTGTGACGGTCGGTCAAGAAGACGATCACAGATCCCGGCGGGGGATGCTGATGCATCGGCATCTTCTCATTCGGTCCCATGTGTTCGCGAATGGCGCGGACCCACTGGTTCTC
Organism: Bryobacteraceae bacterium; assembly: GCA_035469225.1. Lineage (GTDB taxonomy): Bacteria > Acidobacteriota > Terriglobia > Bryobacterales > Bryobacteraceae > Palsa-187. The sequence continues at coordinate 382 of DATIRX010000556.1, read as the reverse complement.
AACTTCCAGATGGTAATGCTGCGGATCGGCGATCAGGGGGTCGAGCGATTGGGCCCGCGCGGCGGGAACCGCGAGGACTACCGCCAGGCAAAGAATTCGCATTCCACGCTCCCCTCGACGAGTGAGTATATACCACTAGCGGCCGGGATTTCCGAGGCTACTTCTTCGCGCCGGGTTCGCGAATCCGCCGGGTAAAGGCATTTTCTTCGGACGCCACGCAGTAGCCCTGGCGGATTTCGGCGCGCGGGCGCAGCTTGAGAACGCGGGGCAGGGCGATCCAGGGCTTGGTATACGCCTGCGGATCCTGGATCATCAGGGTGAAGTTGAGGGTGTCGCGATCCACGCGCTGGTAGCGTTCCTCGAGCCGCATGGTCTCGCTGTG
>DATIRX010000555.1:0-8490 GCA_035469225.1 Bryobacteraceae bacterium | reverse complement strand
AACGGCTCCAGGCCCGGATCGTGAACTCCGGAATGCTCGAAAGGCAACAGCCCGCTGACGTCCGTGCCTTCGAAACGAACCAGCCGGGCGATAGCCTGCGCGGGAGTCATCTTCGCCAGCGCTTGAATCTCCTCCGGTGTTCCTCCAAATCCGGCCCGCTCCAGCAGGTGCGCCGCCAGGTCGTAATTCCAGTCTGCCGGACCGATGGGAGCCAGATCGTTCTGCCATTGGACCGGGCCCGCGGCCTGGCCCAGGGCAAACGGCCCACATGCGGCCATTGCCGCCACGAGGAACGCTGCTTTTTGAAGCATGCTGGAACTCCCTCCTGCTTAGCAAATATTCCCACGAATTGTGCGGCGATGCACCCGGCTAGGGGGATCACGGCCGGGGAGGTGTCAGGCGCGCGCAGTTTTGTTGAGTGTCGCGGCGCCCGCGGGAAGAGCGAAGTAGAACGTCGAGCCTTCACCCGGAACGGACTCCAGCCAGATCCGTCCGCCGAAGCGCTCCAAGGTCGCGCGGCAAATCGCGAGTCCGATTCCGCGTCCGTCCGAGGTCCTGGCATCCACTCGCCCGAATAGATCGAAAATGGTCTCCGCGTCCTTCCGGTCGATGCACGGCCCATTGTCCGCCAGCGAAAAAATCCACTCGGAGGCCTCACGCTTGGCAGTCAGGTGAACTCGGGGCGCGGCGCCGTTCTGATACTTCAGTGAATTCGCCAGCAGATGGTGCATCACCTGCAGCAAACCTTCTTCGTCCGCTCTTACGGTGGGAAGCTCATCGAACGTAATGGTCGCTTTGGCCGCGAGAATCTCGGATTCAAGGCTGCGCATGGCCTGCCGCAGCACTGAGTTGGAATCGATCAGTAACAGCGCCGGCGGCGGCAGCTTTGCGCGGGCATACTCCTGCAGTCCGTCGATGGCGCTATTCATGTCGCGCACACTGCTCACCATGATCCGCAGGTATTCCTTGGATTCGTTATCCAGGAGTGTGGCGTGCCGCACCAGCAGCAATTCGGCGAACACGCCGATCGCGCGCAGCGGCGTCCGCAGTGCGTCGGACGCGGAACGGGCGAACTGTTCCAGGGATTTGTTGGTTTCCGAAAGCCGTTCGATGGCTCGCTGTAACTCCGCCTTGGTGCGTTGCAAGTCCGTATAATCGCGGACAGCTCGATCGATCGCCAGGCTGACAATGGCTCCGATCAGGCAGTAGGTCACCAGCAAAGGAGCGCCCGGCCGGACTGCGAGCATCGAGAAGACGATACCCCTGAAGAGTCCGAACATAGAAACAGTTCCCACTCCCGTGGCGAAAAGACCGCCCTCCAGCCCGCCGAACCAGGCTGCGGCCGCAACTGCCACGGTGAAGGGCAGCAGCATGGCCGGGATGTGCAAAATCACACCGGTCGCCCAGCTCACCAGGCCTGCCAGTGCGATGCACAGCAGCGCGAAGCCGTAGATGGCTGGCCGTGAGCGGGGCAGGGACCTAAGGTTCATCGTCTTCTGGCCAGTCTAACTCAGCCCGAGGATCACTTTAACCTATGCATCTGTACTACTACTGCCTAGTACAGTCGGTACGTGCGGTCTATAGAGCGCCCGCCATCCATTACCGATCATCAATGCTTGAGGGCGCGACAGGTCGCCACCACTGGCCCGGTATGGACGCCCGAGCCGCCCGGCGACCCGGCCCGCCCTCATAATCTCACTGCAGCAGGGTTACAGTAAGACTGATGAAGATCCTGTTCTGCCTGTGCGCCCTCACGATGACGGCGGGAATCCCGTCCTTCGCCGCCACCGTAACCACCCTCATCGGCACCGGCAAGCCCGGCTTTTCCGATACGGAAGTGAATAATCCCTACGGCCTGGCGATAGGCCCGGACGGCGAACTGTACTTCTGCGACCTGGACAATTCCAGAATCCGAAAGATCCACCTGGTCACCCGGCGCATCACGACCGTCGCCGGCAACGGCCAGAAGGGCTACCAGGGCGACGGCGGCCCCGCGACAGCGGCTTCGCTCAACATGCCCCACGAGCTGCTGTTCGACCCGAAAGGCGATCTGTATATCGCCGAGCGCGACAACCATGTGATCCGGAGAATTGACATGAAGACCGGAATTATTTCGACGGCCGCCGGAACCGGCGTGCGCGGTTTCGCGGGGGACGGCGGTCCGGGAGTCAGGGCGCAATTCAACCAGCCTCACAGTATCGTGCTCGACCGCGACGGCTCGATGCTGATTTGCGACATCGGCAACCACCGCATCCGGCGGCTGCATCTGGATACCGGAATCATCGAGACGTATGCCGGAACCGGCGAGACCAGGGAGACGCCCGAAGGCGCCGGGGTGAAGGGAACGCCGGTGACCGGACCCCGCACCATCGCGCGCGCCGCGAACGGCGATCTGTACCTGGCTCTGCGCGAGGGTAATGCGATCTACCGAATCGACGCCCGGACTCAGGCCTATCATCGTCTGGCCGGTACCGGAGAATTGGGTTTCAGCGGGGATGGCGGGCCAGCCCTCCAAGCGAAATTCGGCGGGTCGGCGACCGGGAACGCCGCGCGTCTGGCCGGGCCGAAGGGCCTGGCGCTCGGATCCGGATCTGGACCCGAGAATGATAGCCTTTATGTTGCCGACACCGAAAGCCACGCCATCCGCAAGATCAATCTCAAGACCGGGGTCATTTCGACCGTGCTCGGCACGGGGCAGATCGGCGATGGGCCGGAGTCCGATCCCTTGCAGTGCAAGCTAAACCGTCCGCACTCGGTCTTGTTCGCCAACGGAGTTTTGTATGTCGGCGACAGCGAGGCCCACCGCATCCGCATCCTGCGTTGAGCCGCTGACTGTCGTTCGAGCTACAGTGGCCTCTGGCTGAATAACCCATACTGCCCGCCTAGCGGCACTCTGGCGAGCAAGTCTTCCATCCAGCCGGCACAACGAAACAGAGCCTGTGGAAGATACAGGAAATAGGCTTGTTCGACCGGCTGCAATCCGGCGCCGGTCGCCAACCTTCGGGCTTCCGCCACGCCAAGCAGAATAGCATCCGCATCGACCGGCGTCCGGCTCACGATGAGCCGCGTTACAGGGTTCCAGGGATTGTGCTCGATCATGCAGAAGAACCCGCCGGGCCTCAGAACCCGCCGGATTTCGCCGGTGAGCGCCCCGCGCCCCACGACGGGCACGTGGTGATACACGCATACCGCCGTCACCAGGTCGAATACTCCATCCTCGAACGGGATTCGCAGGGGGTCCGACTGCAAGAGCGTCTCCATCCCGGCAATCTGCCGCACCATATTGGCAGACACGTCACATCCTGCGGAGTGCGCGAAATCGGCTTGAAGCAGGTTCAGCAGCTCGCCTTTTCCGCAGCCCACATCCAGATGACGAAGTCCGGAGGTATCTATTCTTCGGCGGCGGAAGAATCGCCGGATCAACTCGCTCTTGCGGCGATGGAAAAACATGGACTCCTGGCCGGTGAATAGATCCCGAAGGGGATCGCGCAGGAGATCGTCGTATGACGGGGACAGCTCATCGAATCGGGTCGGCCGCATCCGAGCACCCGGGGCACGTTCCAAAGGTTCGCGCCACCACGTACAAGGGACGTCCTTTGGATTGTTCGTAGATCTTCGCGATGTACTCGCCCAGGATCCCCATGCTCATCAGCATGGCGCTCCCGATGAGGGAAACAATCACAGTAAGCGATGTCCAGCCGGGAACCGTGTACCAGCCCAGGGAGTAAGCCAGCAGGGCGCGGGTCCCTTCCTCGATTCCGACTGCGGCGGCGACGGCAGCCATGATCATGCTGAAGCGCAACGGCAGGGTCGAAAAAGAAGTGGCTGCAGTCCAGGAGAACGCCAGCATTTTCCCCAGCGAATACTTGGTGCGCCCTGCGATGCGAGGCTGCCGGTGATAGGGGACAGCGATCTGCGGAAATCCCACCCATGCCGCCATGCCCCTTAAGAACCGGTGTGTTTCGCGCATCTGCTTGATGGCATCCAGGCAGGGACGGGAAATCAGACGAAAGTCGCCTACGTCGGCCGGCAGTTGGCGGTAGACCATCGCCCCCATGATCCGGTAGAACGCCCAGGCGGTGAAGCGTTTGTAAAACGGTTCGCCCGCGCGTGATGTTCTTTGGCCGTAGACGACGTCGTAGCCTTCGCCATAGCGATCGATCATTTGCGGGATCACCCCCAGTGGATCCTGCAAGTCGGCGTCCAGCAGGACAACGGCGTCACCGGTGGCATAATCCAGCCCGGCGGTGGCGGCGATCTGGTGTCCGAAATTTCTGGAAAGATGTAGCACTTGGACGCGGGTGTCCGCGGCGGCCCATTCCGCCAAAAGGCTCAGCGTGTGATCCGTGCTGCCGTCATTCACCAAAATCAGTTCCAGTGAGCTTGCCAGAGTGCGGGCGAAGTTCTCCACTGCGGCGCGCAGCGCCGCCGCTACGGCTTCTTCGTTGTACATCGGAATCACGAGCGAGAGCCGGGCGGGATGGCCGCGCGGACGTAGAAGGTGGCGCGTAACAATCAGGTCGGGCCCAGAATAACAAGACGATACATCTTGACGTGAAGAGAAAAGTCTGAGGTAGGTGCCCTGAGGGTGTATATTCTCGTGGCATAGTTCAGGAATGGCTTCCGCTCCCACTTCTTTCGATCCCGGCTTGACGCAGCAGTACACTGGACCGCTGCTGCGAGCCATCAATAAGGACGGCTCGTTCAACGTGCGCCGACGCGGTGTGCGCGGCCTGGCGGGAAGCTTCTACCAGCATCTGGTCGGCATGTCCTGGCCGCGCTTTCTGGGGCTGGTGGCGCTGACCTACCTGCTGATTAACTTGATCTTCGCTGCCCTGTATGTCGCACTGGGCCCCGGCGCGCTTCGGACTGTGGACGGCGACATGGGCCTGGGCGGTTTCGGTGTGGCGTTCTTTTTTAGTGTGCACACCCTCACTACCGTAGGCTATGGCGACGTATATCCCCTCGGATTACCGGCCAATGCCTTGGCGGCGTTCGAGGCGGGCTTGGGACTCATGGGATTCGCCCTGGCCACCGGCTTGTTATTCGCCCGTTTCTCGCGTCCCAACGCCCAGCTGATTTTCAGCGACCGGATGGTGATCGCGCCCTACGGGAACGGACTAAGCCTGCAGTTTCGGATCGCCAACCGCCGCCGCAACGTTCTCACCGACGTGCAGGCGGATATGATGCTGATGACGGTCGAGCAGGATGCGCAAGGGCAGCTCCGCCGCAATTTCGTGGAGCTGAAACTGGAACGGAAGAAGATATTCTTTCTGGCCCTCACCTGGACCGTGGTCCACCCCATGGACGATGCCAGCCCGCTCGCGGGAAAAACCCCGGCCGATCTGGAGCGCCTGCAGGCGGAAGTGCTGATTCTAATCCGCGGCTACGATGATTCGTTCACGCAAGTGGTCAACACGCGCTACTCGTATCGCTGGGAAGAGATCCAGTGGCTGGCCCGATTTACGCCGGCGTTTGACGTGGCTCCGGGCGGTCACCTGGTGTTGGATCTTGGACGTATCGGCGCGACGACTAACGTTTCTCAATGACCGCGTAATACTTGTCGAAGAACGCGAGCCGGGGGGCGTCGATCTGCGGCCCGAACTGCACCGTGTCGCCAAACACCATCGACTGGCCGTCATTCTTGGCGCCGTAGGCGTGCCAGACCGGAAGTCCCTTGCCGTTCGGATCGCCCGTGGCGATGAAGTTCACCCAATAGGACGACATGGTGTCCGCCAGCTTGTGATCCAGCATTACCCAGGAGTCATTCGCAGGCGGATTGTTGAACATGTAAGGCAACTCGGCCGTGTGCGTAGCGCCGCGCGCTCCGTATCCGGGAGGCACGTGGGTGAAGTAATACAGGTACGCTTTCTTGCCGCGCTTCACCGTCAACTGCGCCCACGTCCGCTGATGCCAGCCGGTTTCATCGCGGCTGCGCATCAGGGCCGACGCTCCGGCTTCGGCATCGGTGTTGGCCGGATAGAGCTTCAGGAAGTCCTCCGCCAGGTCGGCATAGGTCTGCCGGGCCCGGCTCTTGGCGGCTTCGGCGGAAAGCGCCGCGCCTCCGAAGAAAGTTCCTTCGTCCTGGTTGGATCCGAGCAGCACATCGACATCGTTTTGCTTACCCTGGGCGTAGGTCAGCGATTGGTCCTCGGGAACCATCCAGCCATCCACCACGACGCCTGCCTGGACGCCGGTCACGTTCTGTGCAAGTTCCTGCGTGGACATGGCCCGCAATTCGGCCAGGGTGTGCGTTCCCGCGGACCGCTTGCCGGCTTCCTCGGCCTGCTCCAGCGTCCGCATCTTGCCGATGCTCAATCCCATCCATGCGCCGCTCTGCGCAATCGCCCGCTGGAACAACCCCTTGCCTTCCGGTGATCCGACCATGGCAGCCACCAGGATGGCCCCGGCCGATTCGCCCGCAATCGTCACCTTCCGGGGATCACCGCCGAACGCCGCGATATTTTTCTGGACCCATCGCAACACCGACGCCATGTCCATCAGTCCGTAATTGCCGGAAGCGTTGTGACCGGATTCTTTGGTCAGTTCCGGATGCGCCAGAAATCCAAACAGGCCCAGGCGGTAGTTATAGGTAACGACGATGATGCCTTTTTTTGCCAGCGCCTCGCCGTCATAGCGTCCTTCCGCACCCGAGCCGCCGGTGAAAGCTCCACCATATGTCCAGACCATGACCGGCAGACGGTCTCCCGCCGATTTCGCCGGCGTCCAGACGTTCACGTAGAGGCAATCCTCACTGGGAGCCGGTCCTGCGGGAATTGCCGCTTTGGCCGGTGCCGGACCTTTGTCTCCGCCTCCGCCGGGACCCTTTCCTTTTCCGCCGCGGCCGCCCGCTCCGCCTCCCGCCGTGCAATTGGGGCCGAACTGTTCGGCTTTACGAACTCCGTCCCAATGCGCCGCGGGCTGAGGCGCTTTCCAGCGCAGATCGCCTACCGGAGGAGCCGCGAAGGGGATGCCTTTGAAGATCTCGACGCCGGAATCGGCGGAGACTCCGGAAACCGACCCGCTATCCAGCCGGACGGGATCGGGGATGGCGGCCGAGACGGTACCGGTCAGAATCAGCGCACACGCCGGAAGGAAGTAGAAAAATGGCTTCACACAGTGCTTCATACAAGTCCCTTCGGGTGAGTATGTCAATGTGCCGGAGGGTTGTCAACGCGGCGTTGCGCGGCGAAGCGCGAGGAATTCAGCATAGTCGCGAATGTAATCCTGCGGATCGTAGTAGTCCGACGCCAGCACCATCAGGACCGCGTCACGGGTGAACTTATATTCGGTGGCCCACAGCATGGGCGGAATATAGACGCCCTTCGCGGGCGAATCGAGCACCACCTCATGGCGGTGGCTTCCATCGTCGGTAACCACGTGGCAGCGTCCGGCGACGCACACCAGAAACTGGTGCAGGAGGCGATGGGCGTGCTCTCCGCGAATGTGCTCGCTGACCACGTCAAAAACCAGGAAATAGCGCTTCACCTCGAAGGGCACCTGGCGATGGATCTCGCCGAAACTGAGGCTGCCTCGTAAATCCTTCGCGCGCGGCATCCGGCGGATGGTGGACTCACCCAGCGGCGTCGCGTCGCGGAGGTCCTCCACGGCCGGAGCAGCCGCTTCTGGAGTAGCATCCACGTAGCCGATAATGCGCGCCGGATTCCCTGCCAGTTTCGAATGGGGCGGGACGTTGTGCGTCACCACGGCGCCGGCGCCCACCATGGCCATTTCGCCGATCACGATTCCTGGAGCCAGAGTGGCGTTTGCGCCGATCGAAGCGCCATGCTTAATGATCGTGCGGGGGTACTCCCCCAGGTGCTGGTTACTCCGCGGGAAAGGATCGTTGGTGAAGGTGGCGTTGGGGCCGATGAAAACGTCGTCTTCCACGCGTATTCCATCCCACAGCTGCACCCCGCATTTGATGGTGACGCGGTCTCCGACGATCACGTCATTTTCGATAAAGGTGTGATCGCAGATGTTGCAATCCCGGCCGACCCGGGCGCCCGGGAGAATGTGCGCAGCCCAGACGCGCGTCCCCTCGCCGATATGCGGGGACTCGACGATGGCGGTCTGGTGGAAGCCCCGCGTTACCGCGGCGCTCGCAGGATGCATACAGTAACAGTGAAAAATGCGTCGTTTTTTCTCTGTGTTCCGTTGCATGAAGCCGCTGTGTCTACAATGAAAGGAAGCCTGAATGCAGAACATCCTGGTCATCGACGACGATGAGAGCCTTCGCGACACAATCGGGTTAATGCTTGAAAACGAAGGGTTTCATCCGATCCTGGTGGCGGACGGCACCACCGGCCTGGAACAGGCTGTCGCACTTCGGCCCAACCTCCTTCTGGTAGACCTGCGGATGCCCGGGTTAAATGGAATCGAGGTCTGCAAACGTCTGCGGGCCGCCGGCATGAAAACCCCGGTCATCGTGCTCAGCGCCATGGGTGACGAAATCGACAAAGTGCTGCTGCTCGAAATCGGCGCGGATGA
>DATIRX010000554.1:0-2288 GCA_035469225.1 Bryobacteraceae bacterium | reverse complement strand
GGCCTCGGTCTGCTGGCGGTCGGTATTCAGCTCGTGCAGCTTCGACGCCAGTGCGCGAGCCTGCCCCGGATCGTCGGTCAGGAACATTTCGATCACGTCCGCGGCGCTGTCCATGCGTCCTGCCGCATTGATTCGCGGAGCCACGCGAAAAGCCACGTCACGCGAGCTGGGGGAATCGCCTTCCGGGAATCCGGACACATCCAGCAAGGCGCGCAACCCGGGATTCCGCACTCGATCCAACCCCGCCAGTCCTCGCTTGACGATGACGCGGTTTTCGCCGGTCAGCGGAACTACGTCGGCCACCGTCGCGATCGCCACCAGTTTCAGCAGCGAATCGATCAGGCGCTCCCGGCGGGCCCGCTCCCATCCGAAATCACGGATCAACGCGTCCAGCAGCTTCAGCGCAACCCCGGCCCCGCATAGATTCTTGTCGGGATAGTCGCAATCCGGACGATTTGGATTCAACACCGCCACGGCCGCCGGCAGCTCGGCCTCCGGCAAGTGATGATCCGTCACGATCACGGAGATCCCCAGCGCCGTGGCATGCTTCACCACTTCGTTCGCCCGGATGCCTGTATCCACGCTGACGATCAGGGAAACCCCGGCGGCGGCAGCTTCCTCCACCACCTCGCTGCGCATTCCGTAGCCGTCCTTGAGCCGGTGCGGCACATGATAAGATGCGATCCCGCCCAGCAAATCCAGTCCTTTTTTCAGGATGACGATGGCGCTGGTGCCGTCCACATCGTAATCGCCGTAGAGCAGGATGCGTTCTTTTTGTTCGATGGCGCGGCGCAATCTGGCCACTGCCGCGGGCATGTCCTTCAGCAGCCCCGGATCCGCCAGATCGTCCAGAGACGGCTCCAGAAACCGGCGGGCCTCTTCGATGGTCCGATAGCCTCGCGCCCACAACACTCTGGCGGCGGGCGCCGTCAGTCCCAGGGCGCGGCCAAGCTCGGCAGCGCCTGCGAGGTCACATTCTGGCAAGGTCCACTTCAATTATTTGAATAGTACCCGCTCAGCGGATTCTCGTCCCCATCGTCTTCATAGAAGTCTTCCATGCGCTCGATCAGGTCATTCAGCTCGTCGAACCAATCGGTGCGAAGGTCGAAGACGTACGTTCGCTGGGCGTGGTCGAAAGACAGCTCCACCTGGCAGATAAAACCTTCATAGGCACGCATTTCGTTGAGGCGTAACTCCATGGCCCGGCGCTCATCTCGCTCCAGTTCCGAATCGGACAGCCCCGCCAGGGCGTTTTCCAGGATCCCGGCTGTGAATTCGCGGGCGTACATCGTCACCATCCGGGCTCCCGCCGCCGAGGCAGCCTGGATGAATTCGCGGTAATCGGGGTGACGCTCGGAATCCCAGTAGATGGCTCCGTGGATGTGGTCTTCGGATTCAGCCCGGGGGAAACTCCGGAAAACCACCATCCCGCGCGATTCCAGGTGTTCTTCGATTTCGCTGCACAGACTGTTCAGGTTGGGTCTCATCCCGCGTGTTTTGGAAGGAACTCCCACGCTAGCACAGGCGCAAGAAGGAAAATAGCGCCTCAGATGTCATCCCGGAGGCCGCTTTTCGCGTCTTCCTACAGTTGATGTAAACGAATGATAATTAACGGCTCTTAAGATACCCGCGTGTAACCTTTGGTTAGGTTAGCGGCATCGTTACTCAGGTAGCGTTGTCCAAACGCAACTCCAAGGGAGGATCCTTAAAAACAATGAAGAAGTATTTCGTATCACTGATGGCTCTGCTGGCGTTCACCGGTTTGGTGCTGCTGGCGGCCGATATCGACGGAACCTGGACGATGACGAAGGATGGCAAGAACGGTCCGCAGACCACCACCCTCACGCTTACATCGAAGGGCACCGCTTTGACCGGCAAGATGGAGGCTGGCGGACGGGGTGGTCCGGCGGATATCTCCGAAGGAAAGGTCGAAGGCAACAACGTAGAGTTCAAGGTTACGCGCGACTTCGGCAAGGGCCCCAACACGCAGGAATACAAGGGCTCGCTGAAGGGTGGCGACCTGGTGCTGACCACGCAGGGTCGTGGCGGTCCCCAGGACCTGACCTTCAAGAAGGCGAAGTAAGTCGGCTTTCCTGACTGGCAGGCGCGCTCCGGAAACGGGAGGATTCGGTTCTAGTGTTCAAAATTCTCGTGCTTCTGGCAGTGAGCCTGCCATTTGCGTTTGGGCAGTCGGGTTCTGTCAAAGCCAACAGCCAGTCGATCCCCGGAGCAACCGTTCGCGCCACCCAAGGCGAGCGAAGCCTGGTAACCCTCACCGACGAGAATGG
>DATIRX010000553.1:0-2106 GCA_035469225.1 Bryobacteraceae bacterium | reverse complement strand
CCCGGCCGCCTCGCGGATATCCTCGACGGTGACCTCCTGGCGCAGGATTTCAGTAGCCGGCATGTTTATCCACCAGATTCAGCAGCGGCTGGCCCGCCTGGAAACGACGCAGATTGTCGAGGAAAGACTCCACTGCCAGGTGAATGAAATCCTGCACGTGATCCGCGGTATGCGGTGAGAGGAGAACGTTTTCCATGGAGTAAAAAGGATGTCCTGATGGGAGTGGTTCCACCGAGAACACATCCAGCGCGGCTCCTCGAATTTTCCCGGCTTCGAGCGCCCGTATCAGCGCAGTCTCATCCACCACCGCGCCCCGGCCGACGTTGATCAGCACCCCGGCCGGTTTCATCGCGGCGATTTGCGACGCCCCGATCATCCCGCGTGTCTCGTCCGTCAGGGGTGCGGCCAGCAATACATAATCGCTCGCGGCCATGAGTTCATTGATCTGCGAGCGCGCGAAACTCTGATCTACCCGCGAATCCGGTTGGAACAGCTCCGGGCGGCGCCGCAACGCCACGATTCGCATGCCAAACGGACGGGCCAGTTCCGCTGCCGTGCTGCCGATGCCGCCGTATCCTACGATTCCCAGCGTTTTGCCCTGGATTTCCTCCGTGGTGAAGGCCTCCCACACGCCGGCTTGCTGTTGGCGGATCATGCGCCGCATCCGGTAGGCGAAGTACAACATCGCTCCGATGGTCCACTCCGCCAGGGGACGTCGGAACACGCCGCGTCCATTGGTCAAGGGCAGGGGACTCGCCATGATCTCCGGGCAGAGGACGTTATCGACGCCGGTCCACAGCGAATGAATCCACCGGGCCCGCCTGGCCGGCGGTATCGCTGCGCTCAGCAGCGGCGGATTGGACGTTCCGTTCACGATCACGTCGGCCTGCGGCGCGCACTCGCGAACCCGCGCGGGATCGTTGCTGACGATCACCGTCACCTGGTGCCCCAGCGTCCCCAGAAGTTTCAGCCACGCAGCCGCCGGATCGGCCAGGACGAGCAGAGTCAAAGACATACCCACTTCCCAGAATAACGTGGGAAACTTAGGATGTGCCTGATTATTGCACTTGCGGCGCACAGCTTCCCGAGGATGCGCGATTCTGCCACAAATGCGGCAAGCCCCAGCGGGATGAGCCGCTTCTGGTGGCGGATCAGGAGAATGACCAGCCGGAAGCGTCGTCCATACTTGCGCCTCTGCCCTCCGCGCCACCCCCGCCCGCCGAGCCTCCGCCGATCAGTTTCCGCAATGCGACCGCAGTCCGGGTGGCAGTCCTGGCCGGGATTCCGGTGTTCCTGCTTTCGGCCGTGGCCGGGCCGTTGACTCTGGCCGTGCCCGTGGCGGGAGGATTTTTCGCGGTGTACTTGTACCGCCGGCGCACGGGGCAGAGAGTGACCGTGCTGGCCGGGGCCCGCCTGGGATGGATTGCGGGCATCATCGTCTTCGCGATCCTGACCATGCTGCTGACCATGCTGGTGCTGATGCTCTCGCAACCGGATCTGGTGCAGAGCATGCGCGATCAGATGGCCAAGATGTCCTCGATCTCTCCCGAGGAAGTTACCAAGCGTATTGACTTGCTGCGAACTCCGTCCAGCTTGGCCTTGGTTCTGCTGGATGCCTTTCTGACGTACACGCTACTGACTGCCCTCGGCGGGGCCGTCGGCGCGAAGTTTCTGGATCGGCATGGAGCCGGACATTGAGGCTCGCCGCACCATAGCCACACCGGCGAAGATGATGGCCATGGCGCCGGCTTCGCGCACGCCGAACTGCTCCCGATACATCCACCAGCCCAGAAACACCGCGACCACCGGATTGATATAGGTGTAGGTCGACACGATCGCCGCCGGAAGCCTGCTGAGCGCCAGCGCATAGCAGCTGTATCCGACGATGCCGCCGAAGATCGCCAGGTACACGATCGCCGCGATGCCGCGCGTGGTCCAGTGCGCGGACGGCACTTGAAATAAGCCGGGTACCAGAAAAGTGAGGCCGGTGCTGATCTGCTGCACTCCGCCGATGACAAACGGATGCGCGCGCGAGCGCCGGTTGCGCTGCAACAGCGAGCCGAGAGCCCAGCTCGCGCCGCTCACCTGCAGCAGCAGGAAGGCCAG
>DATIRX010000552.1:0-4096 GCA_035469225.1 Bryobacteraceae bacterium | reverse complement strand
CGGTGAAGACGTTGGTATCGCCTGCGCAATACACCACGCGGCGGTCGGGCAGGCGGAGGATGTAGCCGGCAGCCTCTCCGCCGTAGATGATCTGTTCGCCGTCAAGGATGCCGCAGCTATGGATCGCGTGCGTCATGGTGGCGGAGATCGGTCCGACGGTGGCCGTGCCGCCTTTGTTCATGGCGAGCGTATTCCTGGCTCCCTTGGACTCCAGCCAATACGCGGTTTCGTAAATCGCGACGATCTGCGGAGAAAACTTCTTGGCCAGCGGCAGCACATCGTGAATGTGATCGAAGTGGCCGTGGGAAACCAGAATGATATCCACGCGGTCGATGGAATGACCTTTGGGATAAGCGGGATTTCCTTCGATCCAGGGGTCCACCAGAATGACTTCGCCGGTGGTCAGACGGAACTGATAGGTTCCATGGCCCAGCCAGGTGATCTCTACCATCTTTAGAGTTTACCCGGGAAAAAGGGAAAAATCGCTTTGTCCACTCTTGTCCTCTTTTTTCAGAGATTCGCACGGGAACAAGATGAGAGCTGCTGCGTCATAATAAAGGCAATCATCAGCGAGGATGAGGGGTGCCTATGACCACCTGGCGGCAGGATCTTCTCTTCGGCTTTCGGATGCTTCTCAGGAAGCCCACCTTCACGATCATAGCCGCGCTCTCACTGGCGCTGGGCATCGGGGCGAACACGGTTATTTTCAGCCTCATCAACACGACGCTGCTACGGCCTCTTCCATACCCTGATGCGGGCCGGCTGGTGATGATCTGGTCCGTGCCGCTGGACCATCGCGACCAGCTCAACGGGGTGACGGCGTACAACTACTTGGCGTTCCAGGAGCGGGCCAAGTCCTTCGAGTCGGTGGGGATGATCCGCAACAATGTCTGCAACATCGGGTCGGACGAGCACGGCCAGCCGCCGGAGAGAGTGGATTGCGAGAACTTCACGCCGTCCCTTTTCAAGACGCTAGGGGTGAAGCCGGTGTTAGGGCGGGTTCTGGCGGACGACGAAAATCCGGTGGACACGCCGGCGCCGGTGCTCTTAATCAGCGATCGCTTCTGGCAGCGCCGCTTCAATGGGGATCGCAGCGTGCTCGGCCAAACCCTGCGCGTGGACGGCGTTGACAAGACCATCATCGGCATCATGCCGGCGAACTTTTACCTGTTCGATGAAGAGGCCGATTTCTGGACGCCGATGAACTGGACGCGCACGGAAATGCAGAGCACGCAATACACCTCGGGCGTGGCGGCGCGGCTCAGGCCGGGGGTCGACATACGGCAGGCGCAGGCGGAGATGGACGGCCTGGCGGCGCAACTGGCGAGTTCGGATCCCGCGCGAAACAAGAATCTCGGCGCGCTGGTGCAATCGATGACGGAATCGCTCTACGGGCAGCTGCGATCTCCGCTGCTGCTGCTGCAGGGAGCGGTTGGTATTGTGCTATTGATCGGCTGCGCGAATGTTGCCGGGCTGCTCCTGGCCCGCGCGGCATCCCGCCGAACTGAGATTGCCGTTCGAACCGCGATCGGGGCCGGACGCGGGAGGATTATCCGGCAGCTGATTACGGAAAATATTCCTTTGTCCCTGCTGGGCGGCCTGATGGGGATCACGCTGGCATGGGGCGGGTTGCGGCTGTTTGTTGCGGCTGCTCCGCCGGGCTTTCCCCGGCTGAAGGAGCTGTCGCTGGACCTGCCTGTCCTGGGATTCACGCTGCTGATTTCCATTCTGGCCGCGGTGGTTTTCGGAATCGTCCCGGCGATGCAGGCGTCCAATGCGGACCTGGCGGGCTCGCTCAAAGAGAGCACGCGAAGCGGCACGGACGGAGTGACGCGCCAGCGGCTGCGAAGCGCGCTGGTGGTTCTGCAGATCGCCATGGCGCTGGTGCTGCTGATCGGCGCGGGGCTGATGATCAACAGCTTCGTGCGCATTCAGAGCAACGCGCTGGGCGCCGATCCAAAGAATCTGCTGACCTTCGACTATCGTTTTTCACGCGATGAAGCCATCAAGCCCTATGCGCGCTACCGCAACGCGGGCCTATGGGACGTGCTGCCGGTCACGACGCTGAGTTTTACCCAGGTCTACGACCGGCTGAAGAGCGTTCCGGGCATCCTGTCGGTAGCGGGAGCAAGCACGCCGCCGCTGGCCGGCGCGCTGAACATGGGATTCCTGATCGTGGGACTTCCCGCGCCCCCGCCGGACGCCAACGGACAACCGTCGCAGACCGCCAACTACATCGCGGTGACGCCGGACTACTTCGCGACGCTGCGCACTCCGATCATCCAGGGCCGCGAATTCAACGATCGGGATACGGGCAGCGCGCCATACGTGGTGGTGATCAACCAGACCATGGCCAAGCGTTACTGGCCCAACGAGAGCCCGATCGGGAAGCAGATCCGGCTGGACTACGTGCCGGATGAACCGCTGCGGGAGATTGTGGGAGTGTCCGCGGATATCCGCATGAACCGGCAGCAGCGCCAACTGAGGCCGGCGATTTACGTGCCGTATCTGCAACAGACTCCTCGATGGATGGGAGCGGGGTACGGCACGCGCGCGGGCATGTTCTTCGTGATGCGGACGCAGAGCAAGCCCCTCAGCATGGCGACGAGCGTGCGGCAAGCAGTCGCGGAAGTGGATCACACCCACCCGGTGGCCAATCTTCGAACGGTGGAAGACTATCTGGATCAACAGGTGCGGTATGTCCGGCTGTACGTGCTGCTGCTGGGCATCTTTGGAGCGATTGCGGCGGTGCTGGCGGCGATCGGGATCTACGGCGTGATGGTGTATTCGGTGGCCGAGCGAACCAGGGAGATCGGCATCCGCATGGCGCTGGGCGCGGCCGCGGGGGATGTGTTCAAGCTGGTGATGCTGCGGGCACTGGTGTTGTTCTCGGCGGGGCTTGTTCTGGGGCTGGCGGGATCGCTGGCCGCGACGCGCTATCTCAGCTCATCCCTGTACGAAGTTACGGCGACGGATCCGGTAACCTACATCGCGGTGTCGGTGCTGTTAGGGATGGTGGCGCTGCTGGCGTGCCTGGTGCCGACGCGCCGGGCAGTGACGGTGAACCCGACGGTCGCGCTGCGCTACGAATAGCCGCTATGCTAATTCCTGTGACTGTCCGTTAGCTCCAGGCTTGGCGTCCGATTTCCTTCCCTCGGGCGTAGTGTATCTTTCCCAATTCAGTCAGGTTTATTGGAGCGAACAAGTCATGTCATTGAATTCATCCGCAGCGGATCACTCCGTTTGCATTCGGATGGAAAACGCACAGAGCGCCGGCGAACGCGCGACGGTTCGGGCAGTCGTTGCAGCGGCCTTTGGAGGTCTCGAGGAGGCCGATCTGGTAGATCAAATGCGCGCCGGAGAGCACGGACTGCTCTCACTGGTGGCGGAAGCGGATGGCGGCATCGCCGGTCATATCCTGTTCAGCCGGATGTGGATCGACACTTCGCAGAGTCTGGTACCCGCGGTCGCGCTGGCGCCGGTGGCCGTACTTCCGGAATATCAACGCAAAGGAATCGGCGGCCTTCTGGTCCGGCGGGGATTAGAGTTGTTGCGAGACCGGGGCGAAGGGATCGTCATCGTGGTCGGACACCCCGCGTACTATCCGAGATTCGGCTTCTCCACGGATGCTGCCAGGTCGCTCGAAAGCCCGTTTCCGCGAGAGGCCTTCATGGCGATGGAACTGATCGCCGGTTCCCTGGATGGAATCCGTGGACGCGTCGTTTATCCGCCGGCCTTCGGGATTTAGTCTGTGCTCGCGCCGTGCTAATAGGCTCCCAGCGATTCGAATAGCGGTTCAGTTCGGCCCCCGCCCTAACGGGCGGGGCTAGAGCCGCGAGCGTGAGCCCGGGGGCCGTTACCGATATGACTGGGACAGCTTACTAGGTCATCCCTTCAGCATGCTCCTGGGCGAAGGCTGCGCGTGCCCCAGGATGGTGTGCGGGCGATACGGTTTTTCCAGGGCCGCGATCTCCTCGGAGGTGAGCTTCAGGTCCACCGCGCCGATCAGGTCCCGGATCTGCTCCGCCTTGGTGGCTCCGATGATGGGCGCGGTGATGCCGGGAGCCTGCAAGACCCAGGCGCAGGCGATCTGCGC
>DATIRX010000551.1:0-3215 GCA_035469225.1 Bryobacteraceae bacterium | reverse complement strand
CGCGCTCCGATCCAACGGAAATTTCGCGCGGCTCGGGAAACTGTTTCGGTGCGGGCGGAGGAACGGGCGGCGCCACCACCACTTCGGCCACAGGCTGGATCTGGGGCACGGCGGCGGCCTCGACGATGAGCTCGGCGGGAGCCTTCTTCGCCGCCGCCTTGGCGACTAAAGCTTTCTTCGCTTTCTTCGAAGCCTCCGCTTTCTTGGCTTCGGCCTCCTTAGCAGCGGCGTCGGCGGCCTGCGTGGCGCTAGCGGGCTGAACGCTTGCCGGGGAAGAACCGAACAGGGAGAGTGAACCTGAGTTCGCCAACCATATACCGATTCCGCCCACGACCAGGACGGCGACCAAAATAAGAACGATGGCTTCCTTCATACTTCCTCCGAGGTGCTTCTGCAGCCGGTTTCACTGTCTACCGGGACAAGTTGTAGTTAAGATTCTATAACATTTAGCGATGCGGAGCGGGCCGGGCCAAGCGCCGACGTTGTATACTCTTTTGAGTAACTCGCAGGAGATCGGTCCAGCGGGATCGGCCGGGTCTTCTTGCCAGCTTGAGGGGCCAAACCGGCCCTATGCGAGCTTTATAAGACCGTGAGGCCGCCATCAGTCGTTCGCCCGGGAAGTTGCTCGGCGCGGCCTGGGGGTCTGTTCAAAATCAGGAGAAAAATCGAATGAGCGAAGTTCTCAGTGGAGCCGAGTTTAAGAAGCAATTGCGAGCAGGAAAGCCCAAGTTTGGCCTTTTCGTGAACTCGCACAGCCCGACGGTTGCCGAACAGCTGGCACACAGCGGCTATGATTGGCTGCTGGTAGACACACAACACGGACCCATGGGGTACGAAACCCTTTCCGCCATGCTGGCCGGCATTGCCTCGGGCGGAGCCAAGTCTTTGGTGCGCGTATCGGGGTATGCGGATCGCGCAGGTATCCAGCAGACGCTCGACATGGGAGCCGATGGCGTACTGATCCCCTATATCAACAACGCCGAAGAAGCGCGCCAGGCAGTCAGCTGCACGCGCTATCCCACGGCAGGAACCCGTTCCGTTTATTTTCCACAGCGCAGCATGAACAAGGCCGGGCTCTTAGGCTACGCCGGCGCGGCGAACGAGAACACCATCGTGGCGCTGCAGGTGGAAACGGCCGACTGCATCAAGAACATGGATGAGATCGCCGCGGTTCCGGGCGTCGATATTCTGTTCCTGGGGCAAAACGATCTGTGTATGTCGATGGGCTTGTTTGAGAAGTACAAGTTCCCCGACATGTACACCTCGCCCGAGCTGGCCGCCGCCACCGACAAACTTCGCGCCGCCGCCAAGAAGAACAACGTCATCCTGGGTCTGTTCCTGTTTGGAACCGCGCGCGTAGGCGAGTTCCTGGAGAAGGGATTCCCGTTCATCAGCCTGGGCAACGACCTGCACCATATCCTGACCCAGACCACCGCCTATGTGAAGGACGTGGAGAGCGTCTCCAAGGAAAAAGGCGCACCCTGGACCCGCCGGACCACGGCATTGATGTAAATCCGGCTGATGCAGAGCCGAGCGTAATACAACTGTAATCCAAAACCTTACATGCAACTTGTCGAAGCGATGTCCCGTATTGGGGTGGAATCTGCCTTCGAGGTCCTGGTCAAGGCCAGGGCGCTCGAAAAGCAGGGGAAGAACATCATCCACCTGGAGATCGGCGAGCCCGACTTCCCTACCCCCAAACACGTCGTAGAGGCGGGGAAACGGGCTCTGGATGAGGGCTGGACCAAGTACGGCCCCACGCAGGGACTTCCCGAGCTGCGCGAATCCATCGCCGCGTATATTTCCCGTACGCGGAACGTGAAGGTCGGGCCGCAGCACGTATGCGTGGTGCCGGGCGGCAAGCCGGTGATGTATTTCGCGATGGTCGCGCTGCTGGAAGCCGGCGACGAAGCGATCTACCCCAACCCTGGATTTCCGATCTACGAATCGATGATCAAGTTCCAGGGCGCCAAGGCGGTTCCCATCCCGCTCGAGGAAAGCCGCGGCTTTTCCTTCGACCTGGATCTTCTGGAGCGCAGCCTGACCAGCAAGACCAAGCTCGTGATCCTGAATTCGCCGGCGAATCCGACCGGCGGGATCATGCCCAAGGAGGATGTCCGGCGGCTGGCCGACATCCTGCGCAATCGCGATGTAATGGTTTTGAGCGACGAGATCTACTCGCGCATCGTCTACTCGGGCGAGCCGGTTTCGATTGCCAGCTTTCCGGGGATGCTGGAGAAGACCATCATCCTGGACGGCTTCTCGAAGACGTATTCGATGACCGGCTGGCGGCTGGGCTACGGCGTGATGCCGGAGTGGCTGGCCGATGCGGTGGTCAAGCTGATGGTCAACTCCAATTCGTGCACCGCCAGCTTCACGCAGCGCGCGGGAATCGCGGCGCTGGAGGGTCCCCAGGACGACGTGGACAAGATGGTGGCCGAGTTCCGCAAGCGGCGCGACGTGATCGTAAAAGGATTGAACGAGATCCCGGGAATCCGGTGTTCGGAACCGGCTGGGGCGTTTTACGCGTTTCCGAACGTGAGCGGAACCGGCTTGCCTTCGAAACAGCTAGCCGATATGCTGCTCAATGACGCCGGCGTCGCGTGCCTGGACGGCAACTGCTTCGGCTCGCATGGAGACGGTTATCTCAGGTTCAGTTATGCAAATTCTCTCGAAAACATTCAGGAAGCTCTTAACAGGATCCGCAAGATCTCGTCTCGCTGGGCTTAGCGCCGCTATTGTCCTGGCCGCGAGCGCGTTCGGGCAAACCGCGCCGGCTCCGGTCATCCCTCGCATGCCGGACGGCAAGCCGAGTTTTGTGGGTTTCTGGAACCTGCCCTACACGCCCAATAATGCCGCCAAAGACGGCGAAGGAAGCATTCCTTACACCGACGCCGGACGGGCGGCGTTCAAGAATCACGACTCCAAGGACGATCCCACGTCGCTGTGCCTGTATCCCGGCATGCCGCGCATCATGCAATCGCCCTACCCGATGCAGATCATCCAGACGCAGGAATACGTCGTCATGCTGTTCGAATACATGCGGCAGTGGCGGGCGATTCCCACGGACGGGCGCAAGCATCCCGAAAACCTGCCGCCGTCGTTCATGGGCGATTCGACCGGCAAATGGGAAGGCGATACTTTCGTGGTCGACACAATCGGGTTGAATGACAAGACGTGGCTCGATACGGCCGGGCATCAGCACACCGACGAAA
>DATIRX010000550.1:0-12340 GCA_035469225.1 Bryobacteraceae bacterium | reverse complement strand
CTGGCCGTCGCGGAAGTGCTCAAGAGCCTGCTGACGCTGCAGGCGCAGAAGGTGCTTTCTTTCCGAGAGAAGAAAATGCTGGACCGGGCCCGGCACATGCTGATCACGGAACTCTCCCACTCGCGAGCGATGACCGAAGTCGAAGCCGCGCAGGTGCTCGAGAAGGCGCTGGCGAAGGCGCAACTGCATCTGCCCGAGGCGCTGTAACTCCTTCCTGACTCTTTAATGTGTTAAAGCTGTAGTGTGAAGCGCTGGCCCTGGCAGGTCTGGTTGATCGTTGTTTCTCTGGTGGGCATCGCCTACGTGTTCGTGATGGTGTTCGTGGCCGCCACGCACATCGATTGAATTTAGGGCCTGGCATGCCTGCCCCGCGGTCAGTGCGCGGCTAACGAGATCCGCCGCAGCTTCCGCAGCAGAGGTTCCAGCTTATCCAGCCGCAGCGCGTTGGCGCCGTCCGACAAAGCCCGCTCGGGAGCTTCGTGAACCTCGATGAAGACGGCATCGACTCCCACCGCAACCGCCGCGCTGGCCAGGGGCTCGATGAACTCGGGCTGCCCGCCCGAGGCTGTCCCGGCAGCTCCGGGAAGCTGGACGCTGTGGGTCGCATCGAAAACCACGGGCCATCCGAAGCCTCGCATGGTCGCCAGGCCGCGCATATCGACCACCAGGTTGTTATAGCCGAAAGAAGTCCCGCGCTCGGTCAGCAGGATGCGGTCATTGCCGGTGGACGCGACCTTCTCGGCGGCCAGGCGGATGTCGGCGGGCGAAACGAACTGGCCCTTCTTGATGTTGACCGCGCGCCCGGTGCGGCCGGCCTCGACAAGAATATCTGTCTGGCGGCACAGGAACGCCGGGATCTGGAGAATATCGACGGACTCGGCGGCCAGGGCCGCTTGCGAGGGCTCGTGAATGTCCGTCAGCACCGCAATCCCACGATCACGGATACTTTTCAGAATTCGTAAGCCCTCTTTGATTCCCGGGCCGCGGTACGAATTCACGCTCGAGCGATTGGCTTTATCGAAGGACGCCTTGAACACAAAGGGGACGTCCAATTTCGAAAGCGCGGTTGCGAGCATGTTGACGTGCTCTTCGCTCTCAATCACGCAAGGGCCCGCGATCAATGCCAGCGAGCCGCCGCCGATTTCAACTGTAGGAGTGATGCGCACTATTGCAAGGTCACGGCCTGGCGGCCCGATGCGGCGTGCGCACGTTTGCCGGGCTGTTTTTCAGCGTGAATGCGGCGGTAATCCAGAGCCGCGCCCACAAACGCACGGAACAAAGGATGCGGCTCCAAGGGCTTGGATTTAAATTCAGGATGAAACTGGCAGCCCAGGAACCAGGGATGATCGCCTAGCTCGCAGATCTCGACGTACACGCCGTCGGGAGTCTCGCCGGTAAGCTTCAAGCCGTGCTCTTTGAGGACGGCCTCGTACTCGCGATTGAATTCGTAACGATGACGGTGGCGCTCGCTGATCTCCCGGCGGCCGTAGGCCTGGCGCGCGAAGCTCGAGTCGGCCAGCTGGCATGGATAGGCACCCAGGCGCATGGTTCCGCCCAGCTCGTCGACGCCCTTCAGCTCGCGTAGCTTGTAAATCACACGGTCGGGCGTAGCCGGATCGAACTCGGTGGAGTTGGCCTGCTCCAGCCCGCAGACGTTGCGTGCGAACTCGATCACCATGGTCTGCATGCCCAGACAAATGCCGAAGTAGGGAACCTTGGCTTCGCGCGCGTAGCGGATGGCTTGCAGCATTCCCTCGATGCCGCGCCGTCCGAAGCCGCCCGGAACCAGGATGCCGTCGAACGCTTCGAGCTCGGTCCTCGCGTCGGGCCATTTGAGCCGCTCGGCTTCGATCCAGGTGATGTTGACCTTGGCCTCATGGGCCAGACCGCCATGCAGCAGAGCTTCTTTCAGGCTCTTGTAGGAATCCTCGTACTCGACGTATTTTCCGACCAGGCCGATGGATACCTGCCGGGTGGGCTGCTTGATGCGCCGGACCATATCGGTCCAGGCGGTAAGATCCCGCGGGCCGGCGTCCAGCGCCAGCAGGCGCAGCGCGATTTCGTCCACCGCTTGCTCGGCGAAGGTCAGCGGAACTTCATAGACGCTGTCCACATCCTTGGCGGTGATGACGGCCTCCAGCTGCACGTCGCAGAACAACGCGATCTTTTCCTTCATCTCCTGGGGGATGGGGCGCTCGCTGCGGCACAGAAGAATATCCGGCTGAATACCGATGGCGCGCAGCTCTTTCACACTGTGCTGGGTGGGCTTGGTCTTGAGCTCCTGCGCGGCGGCGATCCAGGGGACCAGCGTCACATGCACGAAGAGCGTATTCTCGCGGCCTAATTCGTGGCGCAGCTGCCGGATCGCTTCGAGAAACGGCAGCGACTCAATGTCGCCGACGGTCCCGCCGATTTCGCAGATCACCACGTCGGCGGGCAATTGCTCGGAGGCGTTCGACACCCGCCGCACGGCTGCCTTGATCTCGTTGGTCACGTGCGGAATCACCTGCACGGTTTTACCCAGGTAATCGCCGCGGCGCTCGCGCGAGATGATCTGTTCGTAAATGCGCCCGCTGGTCAGGTTATTGGTCTGCGACAGAGGGGAATGCGTGAAGCGCTCGTAGTGGCCCAGGTCGAGATCGGTTTCGGCGCCATCGTCGGTGACGAAGACTTCGCCATGCTGGAACGGGCTCATGGTGCCGGGATCGACGTTTAGGTAGGGATCGAACTTCTGCAGCGTGACCTTCAGGCCCCGGCTTTCGAGCAGGCAACCCAGGCTGGCCGCCGCGATCCCTTTGCCCAGGGAGGAAACCACACCGCCGGTTACAAATATATATTTCGCCATCGTTTATCCTTCGCGCACAACGGAACGCAACGGCAGCCTCGACTCCACCCGCATAAGAGGCCGTCGCGTCCTGTGCGCTCTCACAGGTTCACCTATTGTTCACCATTGGTTTTTCGAATAATTCCGCGACCTGTTTCCAATCTTCGGGCGTGTCGACGCCCAGGGATTCATACTCGGTTTCGACCACGCGAATCCTGTGCCCGTTTTCGAGAGCGCGCAACTGCTCCAGGCGTTCGGCGCGTTCCAGCGGCCCGACGGGGAGATCCGGATATGCCAGCAAAAACTCGCGACGGTACACGTACAGTCCAATGTGCTTGAAATAGGCCGGCGATTCCAACCCATCGCGCGCATACGGGATGGGCGAACGCGAGAAGTACAGCGCGTTGCCTTGGGCATCCGTGACCACCTTGACCACATTCGGGTCCTGGATATCGGCGGGGCGCTCGATCCGTTTCTTGATGGTGCCCATGGGAATTTCGCCGGCGTCATCGTCCAGCAGGCCGAGGATGGCGGCATCGATGGCGGCGGGATCGATCATGGGCTCATCGCCCTGGACGTTGACGATGATGTGCGCCTGGGAAGCCGAGGCGGCTTCGGCCACGCGGTCGGTTCCAGAGACGTGGTCGGTGCGAGTCATTACGACCCGGGCTTTAAACGTTTCCGCCGCCGCGCGAATGCGGTCATCGTCGGTGGCGATCACAATGTCGGTCAGGTAGCGCGCCTGGCAGGTGCGTTCCCACACGTGTTGCAGCATGGTCTTACCTGCTATGGGGACGAGGGCTTTGCCGGGAAAACGAGAGGAGAAGTACCGTGCGGGGATTACACCAAGAATCCGTTGCGGCACACTCGAATATAGCACGAACAAGGATCGGTCGTGAGTTCGGTATTCGGCGTGCACGGCAAGCTGTTCGTGAATCCGGACTGTTGCTATAATCGGAACAGGTTGCGGGCCATGATGCGTTCCACTTGGACCATCGCGCTGCTAGGTATTGCACTGTTGCCGCTCACGGCGGACGACCCGGTGGAAAAACGTGCCGATCCCCAGGCGCCGGCCGTCAGCATCCAGCCACGCTCCCGGACCTCTCCCACCGGCTCCGGTGAAACCATCCTCGACCGCCGGGCCGACCTTCGCGTCGACACCACTCTGGTGCTGGTTCCCGTCGCCGTGACTTTGGCCGCCACCGGAAAGCTCCTCACCGGGTTAGAGAAGGAAAATTTCGAGCTCTCCGAGGATAAAGTCGCGCAGGAGATCGCCACATTCGGGAGCGAGGACGTGCCGCTTTCCATCGGAGTGGTCTTCGATTGCAGCGGCAGCATGAGCAACAAGCTGGACCGGTCGCGGCAGGCGGTGGCGCAGTTCCTGCGGACGGCGAATCCCGAGGACGAATTCTTTCTGGTCCAGTTCAATGACCGGCCCGAATTGACAGTACCCTTCACTCCGCACACCGAGGACATCCAGAGCCACCTCACCTGGGTCCAGTCGAAGGGGCGGACGGCCCTGCTGGACGGGGTCGCCATGGCCATGAATGAGATGAAGAAAGCCAAGAATGGCCGGAAAGCCCTTCTAATCATCTCTGATGGCGGGGACAATTCCAGCCGATTTACCGAGAGCGAGGTACGGAGCTGGGTGCGGGAAGGCGACGTGCAGACATACGCGATCGGAATCTATGAGCAGCTGGGCACGCGCGGCCGGACGCCCGAGGAGCTGGGCGGACCCGGGCTGCTGAGCGATTTGGCCGAGCAGACCGGCGGGAAGAGTTTCAACGTAGAGAACCTGGCGGATTTGCCGGACGTGGCCGCCAAGATCGGCCTGGAACTTCGCAATCAGTACGTGTTGGGGTACAACCCGAAAAATGCAGCACATGACGGCAAGTACAGAAAAGTGGAAGTTAAACTGGTCAAGGTTAAAGAACTACCGCCGCTGCGGGCCCGCTATCGTCCAGGATATGTTGCACCTTCCCAGTAAAAAGCTCCTGATCGGGCTGGCGGGCGCCGGACTTGCGGCGGCCGTCTTCCATGCTCAGGCGCGCGCGCAGGAAGAGATTCCCACCTTTCGCACCGAGATCAAGGAAGTCACGCTGCATGTCAGCGTGGTGGATAAGAGCGGAAAGCTGATCACCAACATCCCCAAGTCGGCCTTCAAGGTATTTGAGGATAACGTCGAGCAGCCGATTAAATTGTTCCGCCGCGAAGACGTTCCGGTATCGATGGGAATCCTGGTGGACAACAGCGGCAGCATGAATGACAAGCGTGCGCGCGTGGCCGCGGCGGCGCTGGCCATGGTGAAGGCGTCAAATCCCGACGACGAGGTTTTCATCGTTAATTTTAACGACGATCCGTACCTGGACCAGTCCTTCACGCACGACACCAAGAAACTGGAAGAGGCCCTGGGCAGAATCGACGCGCGGGGCGGCACAGCCATGCGGAGCGCCATCAGCGGCGCGCTCGATTACATGAAGTCCGATGCCAAGCTGGAAAAGAAGGTGATCGTGGTGGTCACCGACGGAAACGATAACTCCAGCGGCGACAATCCGACGCTGGAGCAGCTTCTTCGCAAGGTCCGCGACAGCGGCGTGCTGGTGTATTCGATCGGTCTGCTGAGTGAGGAGGAGGCTCGCGAGGCGCGGGCAGCCAAGCGCGCCCTGACTGGCCTGGCGGAGACTTCCGCCGGCGGCGCCTACTATCCCAAGGATCTGGCGGAAGTGGAGCGAATTACGCCGGAGATCGCGCATGAGATTCGCAATCAGTACACCATCGCCTACTCGCCGCTGAACGATAACCTGGACGGATCCTTCCGCAAGATCAAAGTGGAGCTTACGGGACAATTCAAGGGAGCCACGGTGCGGGCCAAGAACGGATACTACGCCGCGCCCGCGCCCAAGACTACAGGCTCGCTGAACAAACCTTGAGCAACCTGATCTGGCCCAGATCATGATCGGATTCCTGTGGCGATCCGCGCGAGGCTATCGCCTCACGCCCTGGCGCAGTCCGTATCTGCGCTGGCGCATCGAAACCTACTGGGGTCTGCACGCCGATCGAATCTCGCCCGCCGAGTTTCGGGGCTTCGTGTGGAACCACCGGAAAGAGTTGCTGCGATTCCTGCGCTGGGGGGCCAAGATGGAATCGATGGCGGACTCGGCTGCGCGGGCTACAAGTGCAGCGCCGCGGCCAATTCCTTATCTCCCCGAACCCGCCAGATCTTCGAATCCAGCAGATAGTGCATGAAGGCGATGCCCCACAGGGAAGCCTGCAGCCACTGGACCGGGAAGATGGCTTGCGGAAGGATATCGGCAAACCAGTACAGCCCGATCGCGGCCGCAAAATAGTAGCCGAACTTCTGCCCGAGAACGGCCGCCAGGCCATGTTTTTCTCGCGAACCGTCGGTCTGGTAGCGGTTTTTGTTGTGGAACCACATGAGCCGGTGATACTGCAGAGAATGAAACAATCCCAGCGCGATACCGGCGCGGGTGATCCCGTCCGGTCCGAAACGCGCTGCGTATCCAAACGCGAGCCATTGCAGCGGGACCAGGCCGGCCAGCAGCAGCAGCTTGGGCACATTCATCGGCTTTCCCGCGCGCCACTTGCGGACTTGAAACCCCGCGTAGAACAGAGACAGCCCGGCAAACGCGGCGATGGCGACCGCCGTACACGCATTCACCAGAGTCCCGGGAGCTATTCGCGTCCTGACCACGAAGAGCGCCAGGGGAATCACTCCGGACGCTAACACGAACCAGCGGTCCAGCTTCATCTCCGCGGCATCCCGCTCCTGGTTCTTGACCTTCCACAGCATGACGAAACCCATGTGCTGCTTGGTGATGTGATAGTGCTGCCAGCAAACCGCAAAGAGGAAGAACAGCGCGCCTTGCCCCGCCAGGACCGCGACGGGTCCTATGAACAGCAGAGGAATCAGCGCCCACAGCAGCCAGCCCAGCCGCCGCCGTTCTTGTTTGTCGAAGTAGGTGCGGGTGACGGTGCCAGTGACGTGCGGTCCATCCACTCCCAGGAGCCAGATGGCGGACAGCAGCGCCAAAGAAACACCGGCGGACATCAAGACCAGGGCCAGATAGCCCACCAGGGCGGTCCCGACGAACCACACCAGGTCGTCCTTCCGGGAAATGATCCAGCGGGTTCCTGAAAACAGTCCGGGCGCCTGGCCGGAAATGGATGGAGATAGTGCGCTGGTGCTCATTCGAGTTCTCGGACAGCCATCGGCCGGACTGGTCTACAACTGTATCGGGTGTTCACCGTACACTAAAACTAAAGATGCTTCTCGGGCTGCATCATGTTACCGCGCTGGCGGGCCAGGTCCAGGCCAATTTCGATCACTACACGCAGGCTGTGGGCCTGCGCCTGGTGAAGCGAACGGTGAATTTCGACGACCCCGGCACGTATCATTTCTATTTCGGTGATGCGACGGGTACGCCGGGAACTCTACTGACATTTTTTCCCGGCTTCCAGCGACCGTCGCGCAGGGGGGCGGGGCAGGCAGTCTCGGTTGGGTACACCCTGCCAAAATCCGGCAAACGGCCTGCCGACCCCGACGGCCTGGATCTCCAGTGGACGGACGGCGGCTCGCCCGCGTTGCATTCGGTCACGCTGTGCGAACGCGACCTGGAACCCACGGCTGCGTTTCTTGCGATGTTGGGATTCCAACACACGAATACTCAGGACAATCGCCACCGATTCGAAATGCCAGGGGCGCGCATCGATGTGCTCCACGAACCGGACACCGAGCGCGGGAAGCTGGGGGCAGGCGCGATTCATCATGTGGCGTTCCGGGTAGCGGATGAAGCCTCGCAGCTCGACTGGCGGGATCGGCTGGTGAGCGCGGGCGTGCGTGTCAGCCCGGTGAAGGATCGGGGCTACTTCCATTCCATCTATTTTCGAGAGCCGGGCGGCGTCTTGTTTGAAATCGCGACGGATGGTCCCGGTTTCCTGATCGACGAACCTGCGGAAGCATTGGGCACTTCGCTGTGCCTGCCGCCCTGGCTTGCATCGACACGGGAAAGCATCGAAGCCCGGCTTCCTCACCTGCGGCAATTCGCGGAAACCCCCTTATGACCATCGAAGCAGACTTCCTGAAGAGCTCCTCCGAGAAGCTGGCCGAGCTCTGCGGCCGGATCGAAAGCTGTCTGGGAAAACTCACGCCGGAGCAGATCTGGATGCGCGGCTCGGAGAACCAGAACGCCATCGGAAACCTGGTGCTGCATCTCAACGGCAATGTGCGGCAGTGGATCCTGAGCGGAGTCGGCGGGGCGCCGGATGCCCGGATTCGCGAAGAAGAATTCGCTGCACGCGGCGGGATGGACGCGGAGGCACTGCGCAAGCGGTTGCGGAACACAGTGGACGCTGCGCTGGTGGTGATTCGAACCTTGCCGCCCGAACGTCTGGCTGAACGCACCACCATCCAGGGCTACGACGTGACCATCCTTAAGGCAATCCTGCATGTGACGGAGCATTTTTCCGGCCACACCGCGCAGATTATCTTCATCACGAAGATGGTGACGGGCGAGGACCTGGGGTTCTATTCCTATTTATCGAAACCTCAATCCCAGAGATGACGAGATTCTTGCTCTTCCTGGTTGTCCTGGGTACGCCGCTGGCAGCGCAAGACGCAGTCCGTTACGAACTGCGATTTCCGCATGCTGCGCACCACGAAGCGGAAGTGCGGGCGACGTTCCGGGGCGTGCGAGGGGGACAGCTTGAGGTTGTGATGAGCCGGTCTTCGCCGGGGCGCTACGCGCTGCACGAATTCGCGAAGACTGTATACAACTTCCGCGCCACAGACTCGTCCGGAAAGCGCATCCCGGTGGAACGTCCCACTCCGTATCAGTGGAACCTCCGCAGCCCGGATGCGACCATCGTGGTCGAATACACGCTGTTCGGAGATCGCGCCGACGGGACCTACAATGCCATCGATCCCTCGCATGCGCACCTCAATCCTCCGGCGGCTTTCGCGTGGGCGCGAGGCTTTGAGAAAACGCCCGTCTCTCTGAAGATCGAGATTCCTTCCGGCTCCGATTGGACGGTCGCCACACAGCTTCCCTCGGGTCCTGGAGGGACGTGGTCCGCGCCGAATCTGGACGGCCTGATGGACGGGCCGCTGGAGATCGGTCCGCACACCATCCGCGAGTGGACCGCCGGCGGGCAGCAGTTCAGGCTGGCGCTGCATTTCCAGGGTTCCCGCGAATTTGCGGAGCGCTACGCCCGGATGTGTGAAGCCGTGGTGCTGGAGGAAGAAGGCGTCTTCGGCGCATTGCCCAAGTACGATAACGGGACCTACACGTTCCTGGGAGATTACCTGCCGTATGTCTCAGGCGATGGAATGGAGCACCGCAACTCCTCGGTGGTCACCAGCGCGCGGCCGCTCACGGAAGAATCGGCGGCACAACAGATCGGATCCGTCGCTCACGAATTCTTTCACTCCTGGAACGTCAAACGGATGCGGCCGCGGTCGCTCGAGCCGTTCGATTACGAGCGGGTCAATATGTCGGGAGAGCTGTGGTTCGCCGAGGGATTCACGGACTACTATGCTCCTCTGGTCCTGGCACGCGCGGGACTTTCTTCGCTGGACGAATTCGTGGGTTCCATCAGCCGGGCTGTCAATACGGTATTGACCTCGCCGGGGCGCGAGACGTCCAGCCTGGCCGACATGAGCCGCCTGGCGCCGTTTGTGGACGGAGCCGCGTCCGTCGATGCTCAGAATCAGGCCAACGTGTACATTTCGTATTACACCTACGGGCAGGCCGTGGCGCTGGGACTCGACCTCGCGATTCGTTCGCAATTCCCCGGCAAATCGCTGGATGACTGGATGCGGGCGATGTGGCATAGGCATCCTGACGTCCACACGCCGTACACGCAGCAGGACCTCCAGAAGACTTTGGCGGAGATAACCAGTGAAGTATTCGCACGGCAGATGTTCGAACGCCATATCGAAGGCCGGGAGCCGATGGACTACGGGGCGGTCCTGGCGCGCGCGGGATATGTGTTGCGTCCGGCCTCGCCTGAAAAAGCCTGGTGGGGAACTCCGCCCATGACCTTCTCCGATCGCGGCATCGATATCATCGGACCGTCCCTGCGAGGCTCGCCGCTCTACCTGGCGGGAATCGACCGCGGCGACCGGATCCTCGAAGCCGACGGCAAGGCTCTCAAGACTCGCCGGGATGTGGACGATCTGGCCGGGTCGCATAAGCCGGGCGACCGCAGCATGTTGACTGTCGAGACCCGGGCGGGGCGGAAACAGGTTCAGGTCATCTGGGCGCAGGCGCCGAACGTGGAGATAGTTCCGTTCGAAAAGGCCGGACGCCCCATAACCGCCGAGATTCAGGCGTTCCGCCATGCGTGGTTGGGGTCGAAAGCCCTGCGGCCGCTGCCAAAGATCGACTAAGAATACAATAGGGTGCTATGAGACGCCTTCTACTGTTTGCTTTGACTTCGCTTCTCTGCTGGGGGCAAGCGGCCAAACATCTCTCCAACCTCAAGCAGATTACGCACGGCGGGCAGAACGCCGAAGCCTACTGGTCGCCCGATGGGAAGCGTCTGATCTTCCAGGCCACGCGCGATACCAGCGAGTGCGACCAGCAGTACATCATGAACGCGGACGGATCGGACCTTCACCTGGTGTCTACAGGCAAGGGCGTCACCACCTGCGGATACTTTTTGCCGGACGGCAAGCACATCGTCTACGCATCGACGCATGAAGCCGGGCCGTCGTGCCCGGCTCGGCCCGACCGCAGCAAAGGGTACGTATGGGCGGTCTATCCGGGATTCGATATTTATCTGGCCGACGACAAGGGCAAGATCGAGAAGAAGCTCACCAATACCGCCGGATAGGATGCCGAGGCCACCGTCAACTGGAAAACCAACAAAATTCTCTACACCTCTATGGCGTCGGGCGATCTGGACCTGTGGACCATGAACCTGGACGGGTCGGGCAAGAAGCAAATTACCAAGACGGAAGGCTACGACGGCGGCCCGGTGTTTTCGCGCGACGGGTCGATGATGGCGTGGCGGGCATTCCATCCGGATACTCCAGATAAAACAAAGACTTACCGGGATCTCTTAAAGGACAACTTGACGGCTCCCATGAAGATGGAATTGTGGGTGGCCAAAGGGGACGGGTCGAATCCTAAGCAAATCACCAATTACGGCTGCGCCAGCTTCGCGCCCACCTTCAGTCCCGATGGCAAAACGATCCTGTTCTCCTCCAACAAGAACAAGTGCGACAGCCGGGATTTTGAGCTGTTTACCATCCATCCGGATGGTACCGGCCTGGAACAAGTGACGTCCTACGGCGGGTTTACGTCGTTCCCCGAGTTCTCTCCGGACGGCCGGAAGATCGTGTTCGTTTCGAGTTATCAGGGTAAGGGCGACTATGAATTTAACATCTTTACTGCCGATTGGAAGTAGGTGAGAATAACGCTATGACACGCCTTTCGTTCGTTGCCAACGCAGTCGTGCTCGCCACGCTGCCTTTATTTGCCGGAGTCCGGATTCAAACCGAGAACACCGACCTGTCCACGAAGAAGGTCACAACCGACGTGATTCTTTTGGACGCGAACCGGATGCGCATAGATTCCGACGACGGAAAGTCGGTACTCTTCCTGACCGATGGGGGCCGGGATCGAATGGTCATGCTCGACAAGACGAAGAACACGTATCAGGAAATTGACGAGCAGATGATGAAGCAGATGGGTGAACAGATGTCCGGCGCGATGGCGCAAATGCAGGCGCAGATGAAGAACATGCCGCCCGAACAGCGCGCCATGATGGAAAAGATGATGAAGGGCAAGATGCCGCAGGCCGCCGCAGCCGCGCCTAAGACCGTGTACACAGCAAAAGGCAGCGGCAGCGTGAACGGATTCAGCTGCACCAAGTACGAGGGGGTCCGTAGCGGTGAAAAGGAAGCGGAAGTATGTGCCGCCGTTCCGGGGCAACTGAAGCTGACTGCAAGTGATTTCCAGGTTCTCGACAAAATGAAACAGTTCTCCAGCAGCCTCCTGAGTGCTCTCGCCAGCTCTCCCATACAGGTCAGTGTTCCAACGGCCGCTGGATTCGAATCCGGGTATGACGGATTCCCGGTCCAGAAAGTGGAATTCAGTGGCGGTCAGGCGACCAAACGGGGGGAATTGAAGGCGATCACGCGAACGAACTTCTCGGATGCGGATTTTTCGCTGGGCACGGCCAAGAAGGTCGAGATGCCGATCCCGGGCGGGCGCGGCAAACAGCGTTAGTGCTCATGCCACGGAAGCGCAGGGTCCACACAACCAAGGTGACGGCCTTCCTGCCGTATTCCGTCGATCTGACGAAACTGAAAAGCAACAATACGCTGGACATTGAAGTCCGCAGCGGGGATGAGTTGCTCGGACGCCTCCTGATGGGCCGCGGAAGCGTGCAGTGGTGGCCCAGCGGGAACAAGACCCACGCGCTACGGAAGAACTGGAGGCAGTTCGCGGAGCTGCTCGCCAAGGGTATGGCCTAGCCATCGGCGATTCA
>DATIRX010000549.1:0-18446 GCA_035469225.1 Bryobacteraceae bacterium | reverse complement strand
GAACAACGGTGCCGGATCCGGCCAAGAAGGCGAAGAAGAAATTGACAACCAGCCTGCGGCCAGGAAGCCGGCGACCGCTCCGAAAGCAGCGGCCATGCGTGCTCAGCGCAAATAGCAGCAGGTAACCATGAAGAGGGCCGGGCGGGCAAGCTCGGCCCTGCTAACTGAGAAAGTTTTGGCTCCTCAGGTAGGACTCGAACCTACAACCCTTCGGTTAACAGCCGAATGCTCTACCATTGAGCTACTGAGGAGCAACTTGGTGGGCAGTCCCTATTTTACACAACCCAGGCGGCTGTGTCCTAATAAGCGGCGGGGGCTGCGTTAGAATAGAAAGACTGCCTTCCGGCGGCCAACTCCTTGCGACAGTTGCAGGCTTTGGCGAGGCTCGTTTCGTAAATCTCCATGTTCGATAACCTCAGCGATAAGCTCCAGCGGGTCTTCAAGAACCTGCGCGGCGAGGGGAAACTCTCGGCCGAGAATATGGAAGCTGCGCTCAAGGAGATCCGCCTGGCTCTGCTGGAGGCCGACGTTCATTTCAAGGTCGCCAAGCAATTCATCGAGGCCGTCAAAGAAAAGGCTATGGGCCAGGAGGTTCTGACCTCCTTCTCGCCCACCCAGCAGGTGGTCAAGATCGTTCGCGATGAGATGGTCAAGATGCTGGGCCAGCATCAGGCCCGCCTGCGCACGGCCAATGAGCCGCCCAGCGTATATATGATCGTGGGCCTGCAAGGCTCCGGCAAAACCACGTCCACCGGTAAGCTCGCCCGCTGGCTTTCGAAGAACGGCCATTCGCCGATGATGGTTTCGGTGGACGTCTACCGTCCGGCGGCGCGCAAGCAGCTGAGCGTCATCGCGGGGGAGCTCAAGCTTCCGGTGTATGAAGGCGCACCCGAGGAAACCAAGCCGTCGGAATTGGCTCGCGGCGCCCGCAAGGAGGCGATTCAGACCGGCCGCGATGTCATCTTGGTGGATACGGCCGGCCGTCTGCACATTGACGACGACCTCATGACCGAGCTGGCCGAGCTCAAAACACAGCTCAATCCCGTCGAAATCCTGTTCGTGGCCGATGCCATGACCGGACAGGACGCCGTCAAATCGGCCGACGAGTTCCATAAGCGGTTGGGCATCACCGGCGTCATTCTTACCAAGATGGATGGCGATGCGCGCGGCGGCGCCGCGCTCTCTATCCGCGCTGTCACCGGCCAGCCCCTCAAGTTTGTCGGCGTAGGCGAAAAACCGGATGCCTTTGAGCCCTTTCATCCCGATCGTGTCGCCCAGCGGATTTTGGGCATGGGCGATATGCTCAGCCTGATTGAAAAGGTGGAGGAGTCCTTCGGGCAAAAAGAGCAGGAAGAAATGCAGCGCAAGCTCATCGAAGATGAGTTCTCGCTGGGCGACTTCCGCGATCAGATGAAGCAGATCCGCAAGCTGGGTCCGCTGGAATCCATCCTGGGCATGATGCCTCAGATCGGCGGGCTGAAAGAGCTCAAGAACGCTAAAATCGACGAGAAAGAAATCACCCGTCTGGTGGCGATCGTCGATTCCATGACAGTACGCGAGCGCAATAACCACATGCTGATCAATGGAGCACGGCGGCGGCGGATCGCCAAAGGATCCGGGACGACCGTGCAGGAAGTCAATAACCTGCTGCGGCAGTATGCGCAAATGCGCAAGATGATGAAGAGTTTTTCGGGCGGCGGATTCCTGGGCAAACGGCTCGGGAAACTCAAGCTCCCCATGGGATTCGGACAATAGGACAATATAGAAGATGGAGTTACTAGAACGATGCTGATGATTCGTTTGGCGCGTTTCGGCGCAAAAAAGAAGCCGACCTACCGCGTAGTGGTAATCGATAAAGAACGGGCCCGCGATAGCACCGCCATAGAAGTGGTGGGGACGTACAACCCCATCGCCAAGCCTAAAGTGGTGAATCTGAAGCATGAGCGGATCGCCCACTGGATGAAAAATGGCGCTCGGCCGTCCGATACGGTGGCGCGCTTAATCAAGGTATATCCGGCCACGCCAGCGGCCTGATTCACCCCCCTAGGGCGGTTCTCTGCATGCAAGTGCTAGAATCGATCCAAGCAGGAGGGTGAAAACGGGTGAAAGATCTGGTAATTGATATCGCCAAAGCGCTTGTGGATATTCCTGACGAAGTGACGGTTCGCGAAGTGGAAGGCGAGCAGGTTACCGTGCTGGAGTTGCGTGTCGCGCCGACCGATTTGGGCAAGGTAATCGGCAAACAAGGCCGGACGGCACGATCCATTAGGACGCTCCTGGGAGCGGCTGGTATGAAGTTGCACCGGCGCTTCACGTTGGAAATCTTGGAATAGGTTCTTTGGAAGACGGGAATTGGGTTGCGGTGGGCCGCATCCTCCGGGAGCGCGGCCGCATCGGGGAGTTAACCGCCGAGATCTATAGTTCGCAGCCGGGTCGCGCGGAGAAATTAAAGAACGTGGTGCTCCGCCTGGGCGGCCGGGAACGGCCGTCCGAGGTGGAACGCCTCTGGCATCATAACGGCCGGCCAGTATTCAAGTTCTTCGGGATCGATTCGATCTCGGAGGCACAGATCTGGAGGGGAGCCGATGTTCTGGCTCCCGAAAGCGAGCGGGCGCGGCCGGAGCCCGGGGAATACTCGCACGCCGATCTGATCGGCTGCGAGATCCTGGCCCCCGGCAGTGAAGTGCCGCTGGGGATCGTCCAGGGCGTTGAGGAGTATGGAGGCCGGCCCGTTCTGCGTGTAGAGAAGGCCGCGGGCGGCGAGATGCTGGTGCCGTTTGCGGGCGCCATCTGCCGTGAGATTGATGTAGCCCGGAAAATCATTCGGGCCGAGCTGCCTGAAGGTTTGACCGAGCTGTAATAGAGATGGTCGTGTAGATGAAGTTTCATGTTCTGACGATTTTCCCCGAGTTCTTTAACGGGCCGTTCGAACATGGCGTGATCGAGCGTGCGCGGCGCGCCGGCTTGATCCAGATCCAGGTGCACGATTTGAGAACCTGGACGCGGGACCGGCATAAGACGGTAGATGACCGGCCGTTCGGTGGCGGCGAAGGCATGGTGTTGAAGGCCGGGCCGATTTTTGAGGCCGTGGAATCCATCTGGCCGGATCGGGAAAAGGGGCAGGGAAGAAAGGTAGTCCTGCTTTCAGCCCAGGGCCGGAAGTTCGATCAGTCCGTGGCCCGGGAATTTGCGGGTTTGAGCGAGTTGTTGCTGATCTGCGGCCGGTACGAAGGCGTGGATGAGCGCGTGGCCGAGCATCTGGCCGATGAGGAACTCTCGGTCGGGGATTTTGTGCTGAGCGGCGGGGAACTGGCCGCGGCCATGGTAGTGGATGTAGTGGCGCGTCTCAAGGAAGGCGTGCTGGGAAACAGCGATTCGGCGGTGTATGAGTCGTTCGGCGAGGACGGCCTGCTGGATTGCCCGCAGTATACGCGGCCGGCCGAGTTTCGCGGCTGGAAGGCGCCGGATGTGCTGCTCGGCGGAAATCACGAGCAGATCCGGAAATGGCGGCAGAGCGCGGCGCGTGAAAAAACCGCGCGGCTTCGGCCGGACTTATTGAGAATGTAAAGGAATCTGATTATGGAAAACGCATTGCTATCGAAGATCACCGCTCGCAACCTGAAGAGCAGCGGCCATCCCGAGTTTCGTCCGGGCGACACCATCCGTGTTCACGTCAAGATCAAGGAAGGCGACAAGGAACGGTTGCAGGCCTTCGAAGGAACCGTGATTGCCCGCAATAACAAAGGCGTCAGCGAGACCATCACGGTCCGCAAGGTCAGCTTCGGCCAGGGCGTTGAGCGCATCTTCCCGCTGCATGCTCCGGTGGTGGATCACATCGATGTGGTGCGCACGGGGCGTGTCCGGCGCGCCAAGCTGTACTATCTGCGCGGCTTGAAAGGCAAAGCGGCCCGCTTGCGGGAACGCAGTTAGTCTTCCCGCGAACGGATGCCCACCAGCCGTCATGAACGGGCTTTCCGGCGTGCTGGGTACCGCGCCATCGCGGGGCTCGACGAAGCCGGGCGCGGCGCGCTGTTCGGCCCGGTATTCGCTGCTGCCGTAATTCTTGATCCCGGGAATCCGATTCGCGGACTGGATGACAGCAAGCAGTTGGAGCCCGAACGGCGCGAGGTCCTCGCCGCGCGCATTCGGGAGCGCGCCCGGTCCTGGGCTGTGGCCGCCGCGGACGCCTTCGAAATCGACCATTGGAATATCCTTCAGGCTTCGCGCACGGCCATGCGCCGCGCTGTGGAGCGCTTGCCTGTGCCCTGCGATTGCCTTCTGGTGGACGCCGTCCGCGTGGACGTTTCCTTGCCGCAGAAAGCTCTGATCCACGGCGATGCGCTGTGTTTTTCGATCGCCGCAGCGTCCATTCTGGCCAAAGTGGCCCGCGATGCCGCACTCCAGGCCTGGGATGCGGTTTTTCCCGAGTACGGTTTCAAGGACAACAAGGGATATGGCACTCCCGAGCACCTGGCCGCGCTCGAACGGCTCGGTCCCACCTCGCTCCATCGATTCAGCTTCGAGCCCGTCCGAAATTTCAGCCGCGATGACCAGCAGTGGGCGGGTTATCCGATCGCTGCGCCCATCTCTGCGCAAGGCGAGTTGTTTGCATGTCCCTGACGCCGGAACCGGCTCCCCAGCCCGGCTCGCCCGGCGTTTCCCCAACGGGTTCGTCGCACGCCGGCGGCTCGCGGCGGTCTACCCGCCTGCTGCGCATCTGCTTGGCGATCTTCACCTTCGAGATTGGACTATTCCTGACGATATTCCCCTGGGTCGATATCTGGAGCCTGAATTTCTTCTCCGGATGGCTTCCAGCTCTGGAGAACATCTGGGATGATCCCTACTTTCGGGGCGCCATTACCGGCCTTGGCCTGGTGAACATCTATCTGGCCTGCGCCGAAGTGGTCCGGCTCTTCCGTCGATGAAGCTTTAGAATCAACCACTTACGATAAGATCCCCGTTTTACCTGCCCCTCTCCTGGTACTAATGTACGAAAGTACTAAGGAAAATCCCTATTGCTATAAACTTAAGTACTCCATAGAATTAGGTGGAATATCTTAGGACATTCTTAAGGTGTGTCGACCCGGCCATCGAGGCCGAGAGGAAGGTTTATCTAAGAATGAGCAGACTCCGCAGTTCGTTTGCACTGTGTGCTACAATTTGCGCAGTAATTGTTTTAGCGCTAGTAGCCAGTGCCGTATCGTATGGAAGCGCCCGCATCGGCCCCTGGCCGTTTCCCCCGGATGATGAGGGTGGAAATATTGCGAGCGGTGTTCACATTGGGCCGTGGCCGTTCCCTCCGGATGATGAGGGCGGAAACATTGCCAATGGCGTTCATATCGGACCGTGGCCGTTCCCGCCAGACGACGAAGGCGGCAATATCCGCTTGGTTTAGTTGTATCTTGTCCGTGGCCAGGCCCCCGGCGGCAGCTGACGGGGCCTAGCCATGGATTTGTTTTCCCAAGTCATTGGCATCACCGAAGTCGTTCTCCTTCTCGTCCTTCTTTTTCTTCTCATTCGCGGACCGTTCCGGCGCTATTTCCTGATCTTCGCGTATTCCCTGGCCCAGGCTTTGCAGACCGTAGTGGATGGAGTCATTCTGCGCCGATTTGGGCAGTCCAGCATTGAGTACAAGACGGTATTCTGGACCGACGCGATTATCGTAGATCTTTTGCTGATCTTGGTGGTGATCGCGCTGACGAATCAGGCCATGGAAGGGAATCCGCTGCGAAGGAACATGACCCGGGTGCTGATCGTGCTTTCGGTAGTGATCGCGGTGCTTCCGTTCGTGGTTCTGCGCCGTCCGCTATTTTTAACCCGCTGGTTCAACGGGACCGATCAGATCCTGAATTTCGGCGCCGCCATCATGAATCTGGTGTTGTGGACAGCGCTGCTGGGAAGTAAGAAGCGGGACGCGCAATTACTGACGGTTACGGCCGGTTTGGGCGCGAGGGTCGCGGCGACGGCGCTGCTGCTCGGATTACGCCATTTTACGGAGGGAGGCGGCCTCGCCCGGGAGATTGCCGATACGGCCGCGCGCCTGACCATTGTTGCCGGCACGCTGATCTGGTGCTGGGCGTTCCGGCCGTCGACGCGCCGCAGCCCGCCCTCTCCAGAGACTGTACGGACGCCTGCGCCTACCTGACCGGCTTACTTGTTTGCTGCGCGAATGGCGATACCCAACTCCCGCAGCTGACGCTCGGGAACTTCGCCGGGTGCGTCCGACATCAGATCGGTTCCCTTGGCCGTCTTGGGGAAGGGAATCACTTCCCGAATGGATGTTTCCCCCGCCAGGATCATCACCAGGCGGTCCAGGCCGAGTGCGATGCCGCCATGCGGCGGCGCCCCGTACTCCAACGCTTCCAGCAGGAATCCGAACCGCTTGCGGGCCTCTTCTTCACTGAAGCTGAGCGCCGTGAACACTTTCGACTGGACGTCCTGACGATGAATTCGAATGGAGCCCGAGCCCAGCTCGGTTCCGTTCAAGACCAGGTCGTAGGATTTGGCGCGGCAGCGCGCCGGATCGCTGGTAAGCTTTTCGAGATCTTCATCGTGGACCGAAGTAAAGGGGTGATGCGCGGCGTTCCACCGGTTTTCTTCTTCGTTCCACTCGAACATCGGGAAGTCCACCACCCACAGGAACTGAAAGTTGGTCGGATCCAGAAGCTTGTGCTTGTCGGCGTACTTCTGCGCGGCGAACATGCGAAGCTGCCCGCAGGCTTGCAGCACGGCTTCTTCAGGCTTCGGCGCCTTCGGTTCGCCGCTCCAGCCGGCCAAGAGCAATAGATCTTCTTCGCCGGCGGCGATGCGCGCGCGCACGGCTTTCATCTGCTCGGGGAAATCGCGCTCCAGGCGCTTGGGATCGTCATAGACGCGCAGCCCGCGCTCCTGTCCGAAGGCCTTCAGGTCGTCGCGCTCCTTGCGGCTGATCTGGCCCACCTGCGGAATACGAATGGCCACCAGGGGCAGCCCTTCCGGCGTCAGCCCCGCGCCGGGAAACAGGTCTTCCACGCAATGAAACGGCGGGATGCGCATATCCGGCTTGTCGCTGCCATAGGAGCGCATCGCCTGGGCATAGGTCAGCCGCGGGAACGTCGCGGGCACTTGATAACCGGCCACCTTGCAGGCGGCCCCGATCAGCGGCTCGATCACTTCGTAGATGCGCTCCTGCTGCGGAAAGGACATCTCCAGATCGATTTGCGTGAACTCCGGCTGGCGGTCGGCGCGCAAATCCTCATCGCGGAAGCAGCGCACGATCTGGAAATATTTTTCAAATCCGGCCACCATCAAGAGCTGCTTATAGATCTGCGGCGATTGGGGCAGCGCATAGAATCTTCCCGGATTGACGCGGCTGGGAACCAGATAGTCGCGCGCGCCTTCCGGGGTCGAGCGCCCCATAAAGGGAGTTTCGATCTCGAGAAAACCGAGATTGGTCAGGGTCTGGCGCACCGCGAAGGCCATCTTGGAGCGGAGAATGATGTTGCGCTGCATGTGCGGGCGGCGCAAATCGACGTAGCGGTATTTCAGGCGCGCGTCTTCCTTGACGTCCACGTTCTCTTCCATCGGAAACGGCGGCGTCTTGGATTCGTTCAGGATCCAGATTTTATCGACGACTACTTCCACCTCGCCGGTCTCGATAGACGCATTCACCGTGTCGGCCGCGCGGCGTTCCACCAGCCCTTCGACGGCGATCACGTATTCCGACCCGAGCAGTTCCGCCTTGGCGTGCACGGCCGGGTCGCCGTCGGAGCGGAACACCAGTTGCGTAACGCCTTCGCGATCGCGCAGGTGGATGAACAGGACTCCGCCCAGGTCGCGGCGGCGATGCACCCAGCCCATGAGGATGGCGCGTTTGCCGGCGTCGCCGGCGCGCAGGGCTCCGCAGTCATGTGTCCGGCGCAGCTCGCCTAGAAAATCGAGAGGTACTTGTTCCATATTTTAGTTTTTGATGTGCGCCGCGAGGTCCGCCCGCGACACCTTTAATTGCTCTCCGGATGCCATGTTCTTGAGCGTGTACTGGCCGGATGTGATTTCATCATCGCCCACGATGAGCGCGTAGCGCGCGCCGGTCTTGTTGGCGACTTCCAGAGCCCGCTTCAGCTTGCGGTCGGCCGATCGCTCCACCGAAAAGCCCTGCGAGCGAAGCTCCGCCGCCAGCGTGCCCGCGTGCTGTTCGGCGGCTTCGCCCAGCGGAGCGAGAAACACATCGACCACCGGCTTGAAGCGATTCGGATGCGATTCTTCCAGAATCATCACCAGCCGGTCTTCGCCGATGGAAAAACCGATACCGGGCGCGGGGATCTTCGAGCCGATGGCTTCCGCCAGGCCGTCATAGCGCCCTCCGCCCAGAACGGAGTTCTGCGCTCCCAGCGCCCCGTGGGTGATCTCGAAGGTGGTCCGCATGTAGTAATCCAGACCGCGCACCATGCGAGGCCGTATTTCGTAAGCGATCCCGCGCGCATCCAGATTCCCGCGAACACTGGCGAAATGTTCCTGACAGGACGCATCCAAGTGATCCAGGATCGACGGGAGCGCATTGATATAACCCTGGTCTTCCGGAACCTTGCAGTCGAGCACGCGAAGAGGATTGGTCACGGCCCGGCGCTGGCAGTCGCCGCACAGTTTAGGGGCGATATCGGACAGCTTCTCCCGCAGCAGCGCTAAATAGGCCGGGCGGCAATCCTTGCATCCCACCGAGTTGAGGAGCAGATGGAAGCCTTCCATCCCGGCGCGGTGCAGCAGCTCCACCACCATCTCGATCACTTCGGCATCCACGACGGGCGAATCCGAACCGATGGCCTCCGCTCCGATCTGATAGAACTGGCGGAAGCGGCCCTTCTGCGGGCGCTCGCGGCGGAACATGGGGCCGATGTAGTACAGCTTCTTGATCCCGGGAACCTGATCCAGACGATGTTCGATATAGGCGCGCATCACCGACGCGGTGGCTTCGGGGCGCAGCGTCAGGGAGCTGCCGTCGCGATCTTCCCAGGTATACATTTCCTTGCCCACGATATCGGTGTCTTCGCCGACGCCGCGCGTGAACAGCATGGTCTCCTCAAACAGAGGCGTGCGGATCTCCTGGTAGTTGTAGGTACGGAAAACTTCGCGCGCCACCGCCTCCACGTGGTTCCAGGCGGCGCTGGCGGGCGGAAGAATATCGCGTGTGCCCTTGACGGCTTTGATCACGGCTGCTCTTCCTTGAACTGCCGCGCGCGCTCGGCATACCCCGCGACGCCCTTCTCGAACCGAACTTTCTCTTCCGCCGTCACGGAACGGCGCGGCTTGGCGGGCGTGCCCATCACCAGAGTGTCCGGCGCAACTTCCATGCCTTCCGGAACCAGAGCGCCGGCGGCGACTACGGCTCCCCGGCCTATCCGCGCTCCAGTCAACACACGCGCCCCGATCCCGATCAGACTGTCATCTTCCACAATGCAGCCGTGCAGGATTGCGGCATGACCTACTGTCACGCGGTCGCCGATCACCGCCGGAAAACCTCTGTCGGTGTGGATCAAGCCGCCGTCCTGAATATTGGTCATCGCACCCACACGAATCGGCTCCAGATCGCCACGCAAGACCGCCGTGGGCCAGATGCTCGAGCCTTCGCCGATTTCTACATCGCCAATGACGTGGGCGCCGGGATCGACGTAGGCGGAATCGGCGATTTTTGGCTTATTGCCTCGGAAACTGCGAATCATGATCGGAGGGGGTAACACTCATGCTAACAGAAGCCGATATCCTGAAGATATGCGAGTCCTGATATTGCTCGCCCTGGTCTGCTCCGCAGTCCGCGCTGATGAGCGCACCCAGCAGCTGATCGCCCGCCTGAGCCAGGAAGCC
Source organism: Bryobacteraceae bacterium (assembly GCA_035469225.1). Lineage (GTDB taxonomy): Bacteria > Acidobacteriota > Terriglobia > Bryobacterales > Bryobacteraceae > Palsa-187. Next base: position 8,609 of record DATIRX010000549.1, on the reverse strand, counting down.
GACGCGTTCCGAAAGCTGGCTCCCAACGTGGTGGGCCAGGAAACTCTGTTCCAGCGTGCACAAAAGCCGCCGCGCGGAGGCTTTCACGTTCGGGTCGGCGCCGCCGCGACCAAAGCTCCGCAACCCGCCTGGCAGGAGCGGCGGATGATCTCCGAATACAGCTTTGCGTCCTTTGCGGGCGAAGGCGGAGCCATTCACGAGCTGCGGCGAGTCACCTCGCTCGATGGCCGCAAGCTGCAGGACAGCAAAAAAGCGCAGGAGGAACTGGCCGCGATCGTGACGGCCAGCGATGACAAGCGCAAGAAGGAACTGCTGAATCAGTTCGAGAAATACGGCCTGGTGGGCGCGGTCACGGACTTCGGGCAGCTAATCCTGTTGTTCACCTCCAGCGATGTGATGCACTACGAGTTCACGTTTCGCCGCGTAGAGAACCAGGGAAGCGCGCGCTTGCTGGTGTTCGCCTATCAGCAGATCGACGGCTCCGAAGCGCTCACCGTGGTGGACGCCCGCCGCGGCCAGGAAGCGCGCAACCTGCGCCTCGGCGGCGAAGTGTGGGTTCGCGAGAGCAACTTCCTTCCGGTCCGCATCACGCTGGCCAGCGGCCCGCAAGGCCAGGACCTGGTTCGCCAGGAAGCCTCGGTGGAATACGCCATGTCGCCGTACGGCGCGCTGCTGCCTTTCTTCACCGAGCACCGCGAACTGCGGGGAACCACCGTCACCGCCGAAAACAAGTTCAGCTATACGGATTTCCGCAAGTTCGCCGCTTCCAGCGATATCAAATTCGAGACCCAATGACGCCGGTCATTTCCAAAATGACGCGGATGGTCTATCTTCACGGCTTTGCCTCCAGCCCGAACTCCGGCAAGGCGCAGTTTTTCCGCCGCAAGTTCGCCGCATGCGGCGTCCCCATGGAGATTCCGCAGTTGGATGAAGGTCACTTCGAAAGCCTGACCATTTCCGGACAACTTTCGGTGATCGAACGGGCCGTGGGCGGCAGGCCGGCGATCCTGATGGGATCGAGCCTGGGCGGCTACCTGGCGGCTCTCTATGCGGCTCGCCATCCGGAGATCGAACGGGTAGTGTTGCTTGCGCCTGCTTTCCAGTTCCCGCGGCGATGGCAGGAGCGCTATTCCCCGGAGGACTGGAAGCGCGAGGGGTCTGTCCCTGTTTTTCATTACGGCGATGGCCGCGAACGGCGGCTGGGATACCAGTTTGTCGAAGACGCCGCGCGGTATGAAGACGAGCCGGTGTTCCCCCAGCCCGCGCTCATCGTACACGGAGTGCGCGACAGCGTTGTTCCAGCCGGCATTTCCAGCGCTTACGCCGGGCTGCACCCGAACATAAAACTGATTCTGCTGGATTCCGGTCACGAGCTTACCGACGTTCTGGAGCCCATGTGGGCGCACGTCCGGGATTTTCTGGCTGTTCCAGAAACCATAGGACGCAAGTCTATAATTCTGTCAGTAGATTAGGGCTGTGATAGACTCAAATCAGGGCCGAAGCCAGCGGTGAAAGTTCCAAAAACTGAAACCTTGGCCCGGCTGGGTACGTCTTAGATTTAGGGCGAAGAGAGAGAACGTGTCCGAGCAACAGCTTCCAGACGAACGGGTAAAGGCTGCTGGCGGAATACCGCCAACGGAACCCGATACACTGCGTCTCCTGGCGCCCGACTCGATGGAGTTGCCCTGGTATAAGGGCATCATCCAAAGCCTTCGAGAAGCGATCCATCCCCCCAAGCTAGCCCCACTGGAAGTTACGTCCAAGCCCCTGGAGCTCCAAACTTCGTTGGGCCACTACGACGGTGCGGATCCGGACGACCATTTGCGTCACTTGCTGGCGCCCGCGGCGATCGAGCTGCCCTGGTATAAAAGCATCATTCAGGGGATTAAGGAACTCATCAATCCTCCCAAGCTGCCGCCCCTGGAAGTCACTTCCAAGCCGGTCGAAATGGCCAGCCTGAAAGGTCTCTACGGCGGACATGAAACCACGGCGGGGATTTCCTCTGTCGTCGCCCACGTTGCAGTCGTTGCGCTTCTGCTGTTTGTCGGCTCGCTAAAGCCGGTGCAGAAGGCCATGAAGGAGTTCGTCCCGATTTTTGCTCCTCCACTCAAGGATTTTCAGCCGAAACCGAAGCCCGAGCAATCCAAGGGCGGCGGTGGCAGCCCGCAGAAGCTGGCCGTCACCAAAGGCGAGCTTCCCAAAGTCGCGCCCAAGTCATTTATTCCTCCGATTCGCACCGTGGAAGACCCCAAGCTTTCGCTAACGCCGACGATTGTGGCCCCCGACCTTCCCAACATCACCGCCAGCAATTACGGAGATCCGCTGGGCCGGCTGGGCATCCCGTCGGCCGGCAACGGAATCGGCACAGGCATCGGATCCGGCAGGGGTCCGGGAGTCGGCCCGGGCAGCGGCGGTGGATTTGGCGGAGGCGCCTATAAGATCGGCGGAGGCGTCAGCGCCCCCGTTCCGGTGTTCCGGCCCGAGCCTGAGTACTCCGAAGAAGCCCGCAAGGCGAAATGGCAAGGCGCCGTGCTGCTCTCCCTGATCGTCGACGAAAACGGCGTGCCGCAGGAAATCAAGGTGGTCCGTTCCCTGGGCCTGGGCCTGGATCAAAAGGCGATCGAAGCCGTGCAGAAGTGGCGCTTCAAGCCCGGCTTGAAGGACGGCAAAGCCGTTCCCGTTACCGCCAACATCGAAGTCAACTTCCGGCTTTTATAGAAGCCCGGGGAGGCTTCTCTAATTTCCGTTTCGTACGTCCTCCCGCATTCTAGGCTACGCTGATATTACTGTGTCCGCCCGCCCGTATTCCCGTCGGACCGGCCTGCTTGTTTTTGTCGGCGCCCTTATTCTGCTGCTGTTTTTCGGCCGATCCCTGTTTGGTGTCCTGATCGATTACAAATGGTGGGGCGAAATGGGCCAGGTCAACACGTGGCAGCGCATGTGGGTGTATCGCTACGTGCCCGATCTGGTGCAGTGGCTGATTCTCGCGGCGGTGCTATGGATTGCGCACAGCCGGGGGATGAAGTATGCCGGCACAAGCCTGCGTGAGAATCGCCGCTATGCACTCTTCGCCGCCGGGGCGGTTCTGGTGGTGTCGCTGGTTCTGGCCGCGGCGTCCATTGACGGCTGGGTCATCGCGCGATTCATCGGCGGCCGCGAAATCGATTCACCGTGGCGCGATCCGGTTTTCGGCCGATCGCTGATTTTCTATTTCTTCGAGCTTCCCTTCTACACCCAGTTGACCGGATTCCTGGAAGTCTGCGCGGCCGCCGGCGCCGTGGTGTATTACGTCACCGCGCGCGTCTGGCAGGTCAAGATCCGGTTTCCCGACCTGTGGGCCTCCGGACAGCTCAACTGGGACGATCTGCGCCGCCTGGGGCGCCTGGAAGGCGGAATCTTCCGGGTGCTGCTGGCCGTCTTCCTGGCGGGCCTGGCGGCATACTTCTGGCTGGGCCGCTACGAACTGCTGTATACCGATCATGGCGAGCTGATGACCGGAATCGACTATGTCCAGCAGCACATCGGGCTGCCCTTGCAGACCGCCAAAACGATCGCTGCGTTGCTCGCCGCGGCGCTGGTGCTGTTCGGACAACGCAGGCTGGCGCTGGCTTGCGCCCTGGTGCTGGTGGTGGATGCCGTGCTGCCGCCGGCGGTGAACGCGCTGCAGGTTCGTCCCAACGAGCTGGCTCTGCAGCGGCCGTTTCTGGAGCGCCACATCGAAGCGACGCGCTCCGCCTATGGCCTGGATCATCGCGCCACGGAAGCCGAATTTCCGGCACGCAAGGAAGCGCCCATCGATTTTACGCGCAACGCTGCCATGCTCGATAACGTGCGTCTGTGGGACTGGCGGGCGTTTCATGACACGCTCAGCCAGAGCCAGCCGCTCCGGCCGTACGCCTACGGCGATACCGATGTGGATCGGTATCAAATCGACGGCCAGATGCGGCAGGTTTTGCTGGCTCCGCGCGAGCTGGATCTGACCCAGCTAGGAGATGCGCAAAGCCGCTGGGTGATCTCTCACACCATCTACACGCACGGGTATGGCCTGGCGCTGGCCGAATCCAATCGCATCACTGCCGCGGGATTGCCCGAACTGCTCATCCGGAATGCGCCGGTTGAGGTGCTGACTCCCAGCCTGAAGGTGACTCGTCCGGAGATCTATTACGGCGAACAGGCGCAAGAGCCCGTATTCGTCCGAACCACCCAGCCCGAGTTCAACTATCCCTCCGGTTCCCAGGAAGTCCACACGCGCTATGAGGGCCGCGGCGGAATTCCGGCCGACTCGATGGGCATGCGGCTGGCCTCCGCGTGGGCCTTCGGCGATCCGAATATCGTGCTGTCCGATGCGTTGACGGCGGACAGCCGCATGATGATCCGGCGCGGCATTCGTGGCCGGTTAAGCACGCTGGCGCCGTTCATCACCTGGGACGCCGACCCCTACATGGTCATCGGCGACGACGGACGCCTGTTGTGGATGGTGGACGGCTATACCTCCAGCGAGGCGCATCCCTACTCGCGTCCGATTCGAGGGGATGGCATTTCGGATTTCAATTACATCCGCAACTCCGTCAAGGCCACCATAGATGCCTACGATGGCGACACGAAAATCTATCTGTTCGACAATCAGGATCCGCTGATTCTGGCGTACCAGCATCTGTTTCCCGAACTGTTTACGCCGGCGGCGGAGATGCCCGCGGATGTGCGGCGGCACGCACGCTCTCCGGAATTCCTGTTCCGGGTGCAAGCTGAGATTTACCGCACCTACCACATGCGTGTTCCCGAGTCGTTCTACAATCGCGCCGACTTGTGGGATGTCGGCACCTTCACCACCGGGCAGGCGGGGGCCCCGCAGGCCATGACGCCGACCTATCTGGTGGCCACCCTGCCGGGCGAGACCAAGCCGGAGTTCCTGCTCTCGATCGCCTACACGCCGCACAACAAACAGAACCTGATCGGACTGATGGTGACGCGCTGCGATGGCGAGCACATGGGAGAGATCGTGTTTCTGCAGCTGCCCAAGCAGGAAATTATCCCGGGGCCCTTGCAGATCGAGGCGCTGATCAACCAAAACCCGGTGATCTCCAAGGATCTGTCCCTGTGGAACCAGCAGGGCTCGCAGGTCTTGCGCGGCCAGATTCTGGTGCTGCCCATCGACCGCACGTTCCTGTTTGTGGCTCCCATCTACATCCAGGCCGCGCAGGCGCGCATGCCCCAGCTGGAAAAAGTTGTTCTCGCCGCCGGCAATGAGCTGGTGTATGCCGATACCTATCAGGAAGCCCTGGCGCAACTGGCCGAGCGGCAACGGGGTGCCCCCGCACCCGCCGTTTCTTCCAGCACCTCTCGCGCGGCTCCCGCTCCTGAAGCCGCGGCCGGCACGGGCACCCGCACCGACGCACGGATCGACACGATCCGCGGCCATCTGGACCGCTATCGCTCGCTCGCCGCGCAAGGCAAATGGGCCGAGGCTGGCAAGGAGCTGGAAGCGGTGGAGGCGCTGGTGAAGAAGTAGTTGCCGATTTGGGACCGTGAATCGAAACGCACACACCAACCGCAAATCAGAAGTCGCGTTGTGATTGCATTGATATCAATGCTATCATTGACCATGGCTAGCATTACCATTCGCCGTCTCGACGAAACCCTAAAAGCCCGCCTTCGCGTGAAGGCGGCGCATCACGGCAGATCGATGGAAGAAGAAGCACGGGAAATCCTGCGAAAGGGCCTGCAGACGGAAGCTCCACAAGAGCCTCTCGATCTGGCCACGGCTATCCGACGTCACGTTGTGACTATTGGGGGTATTGAACTCGTCCTGGCGCCGCGGGAAGCGGTGCGCCGGCCTCCGAAATTCAAATCGTGATTGTTCTGGATACCAACGTCCTCTCGGAAGCCATCCGGTTGTCGCCCTCTCCAAAGGTTCTCCGATGGTTGGCGGCACAGGCCGCGGACGTCGTCTTTACCACCGCTGTGACCGAGGCGGAGATGTTCTACGGACTCGAGGCTCTGCCAGCGGGTAAGCGACGTTCCACCTTGAAAGATGCTGTCGAGAAGATATTTCAGGAGGAATTCCGCGGCCGGATTCTCCCGTTTGACGAAGATGCGGCCAGGGCCTTCGGTAAGATCGTCGCGGGACGGGACGCTTTGGGCCGCCCGATCACGCAGTTTGACGGAATGATTGCTGCGATTGCGCGATCGCGTCACGCCACGCTGGCGACACGAAATATAGCCGATTTCCGGGACTGCGGCCTGCGGATGATCGATCCCTGGGCCGGCTAAGCCCCGCTTCGCGTTACGATAAAAAGTGGGATGGGCGCCCATTTTCACCCACACTCGCATTCGCACGCGCATTTCGACCGGGGAGAAGCCACCGGCAGAATCCTGCTGATTTCGCTTCTGATCACGCTGGCGTTCGTAGCGGTGGAAACGGCCGCAGGCTTGTGGTCCAACAGTCTGGCGCTGCTCTCCGACGCGGGACATAATTTCACGGATGCCTTTGGACTGGCCTTAGCCGCCGGAGGCTACTATTGGGCCGCCAAGCCCGGCGACCATGTCAAGACGTTCGGGTACCAGCGCACCGGAGTGCTCGCCGCGTTCCTGAACGCGCTGCTGCTGGTGGCTCTTTCGGTAGCCTTGCTGTGGGAAAGCTACCATCACCTGCTGGTGCCCGAGCCGATCTCCGAAAACATCATGCTGTGGGTGGCTGCTCTGGGCCTGGTGGTGAACCTGGCGATCGCCCGCAGCATTTCCGGCAAAGGTCACGTGCACGGCCAGGACCTCAACCTCAACCTCCGCGCCGCGTGGGTTCACCAGGTCGGGGACGCCGCCAGCTGCGTCGGCATTATCGCCGGCGCCATCCTCATCCACTACACCGGCTGGGTGGTCATCGACCCCATCCTTTCGATTCTGATCGCTCTGGTGATCGTGTGGACCGCCTGGGACATCTTCAAGGATTCGCTCAATATTCTGCTGGAAGGCCTGCCCAAAGGCCTGCGCCTGGCCGAAGTCACCGCGGGGATCCGGGCCGTTTCCGGGGTGATCGACGTTCACGATCTGCATGTCTGGAATCTGGGCGCCGAGGAGCGCGCGCTAAGCTGTCACGTGCTGATTGAAGACGTGCCTCCATCGGCCAGCGAGGGCATTCTCAAAGACGTCAACTGCGTGCTCCAGGAGCGTTTCGGGATCCACCACACCACCATTCAGTTCGAACACACCCGCTGTGCGCTCGCCGATATCTCCTGCGCACCTGGCCGGAAAGCGCACTAAAACGGCCCATATCGCCCTAACCAGCGTGCCCGGCGATTGGTTCGAAACGTGCTTAAACTGGCGAACGTCCATTAGGTTGTTATACTGAGAAAACACCCGCTTGTCCTTCATCTAGAATGTTCAAAACCTGTGCGCTTATTTCACTGTGTGCCTGTGTGGGCCTGGCCGCCGATTTCGTCACCGGCCAAGGCGCGCGGCTGGTCATTGGTCAGAAGACCTTCACCGACCAGCAACCGGGCGCGTCCGATACGCTGCTGGGCGGAGTGGGCGGCGTAGCCTTTGCCAATGGGACTTTGTTCGTTGCCGATGCCAACCGCACCGGCCTCACGCCTCTGAACAATCGCGTACTGCTGTTTCCCACGCAGTCTTTCCCCGGACCTCTCGATCCCATCCAGCCCTATATTGCACGCTGTGGAACGTGCGTCGGGAAGGCCAGCACGGTACTGGGGCAGACGGACTTCGCCGGGGTTGATTTTCACATTACACAAAGCGGCTTTCGGCTGCCTACCGCCGTCGCCACCGATGGGAAAATTCTGGCTGTGGCGGATACCGCCAACAATCGCGTGATGCTGTGGAAATCGATTCCCACCGTGAATGGGCAGCCGGCCGACCTCGAATTGGGCCAGCCCGATTTCACCACGGTTCTGCAGGGCGCGCAGGTGGTGGTGGACAACAAGAGTTTTCGCGGTCCGCAGGGCGTGTGGATTCAGAACGGCAAGTTGTTTGTCGCCGACACGCAGAATCACCGGGTTCTGATCTGGAACTCGATCCCTACGCAGAACCGCCAGCCTGCCGACGTCGTGCTGGGCCAGGCGAACTTCAATGTCGCGGTGCAGCCGGATCTGACCAAGGGCGCCAGCGATGCGCATGCCAACACGCTTCTGAATCCGGTCTCGGTGACCAGCGACGGGACCCGGCTCTTCGTGGCGGACCTGGGCAATAATCGTGTGCTGATCTGGAACTCGATTCCGACCAGCAACCAGCAGGCCGCCAACGTGGTGGTGGGACAGAAGGATTTCGATTCGGGGATCTCGAACGATGCTCCGGGTCTGTGCCCCTCGAACGGCACGGACGCCAACGGCGCCGCGACCTATCCCACACGCTGCGGCAAGACCATGGATTTTCCGCGCTTCGCCCTGTCGGATGGAACGCGCCTGTTTATTGCCGACGGCGGGAACGACCGGGTCCTGATCTACAACAAGATTCCCACCGAGAACGCTGCTGCCGCCGATATCATTCTCGGGCAGCCGGACGAAAACGCCAGCGTGGTTTCGAGCCAGACCGACCTGTTCCATCCGCTGCTGCGGCAGTCGGCCGCCGATATCACCCCGACTCCGACCGGGCTGGCTTGG